>JANXQR010000199.1 GCA_025353435.1 Acidobacteriota bacterium
CGCGGCCACGTCCGGTTTTTGTTGCCAATCGGCATTCGCCATCGGCCGCAAGCGAGCCAACTTATTCAATGCTCGCTCCAGTTGATCGGCTTCGACAGGCTTGAGAAGGTAGTCGATCGAGTTCACCTCGAACGCCCGCAACGCATATTGATCGAATGCAGTTGTGAATACGACGTAAGGCTGTTCTGAAAGACGTGAAAGTAGTTCGAATCCATTCATTCCCGGCATTTGAATGTCGAGGAATAATACGTCGATCGACTTAGCCGATGGCCCTTGGAGTTCCGTCAGCGCCTTCGCCGGATTGGTGGCGCTCCCCGCGATTGTGAGTCCATCAAACTTCGCTAGGAGCCGTGAAAGCCGCTCAATCGCCAGCGGCTCGTCATCCACCAAGTAGGCATGAAGTGGAACTCTGTCCATCGTCAAAGCTCCGCCGGGAATTCCAACCCAACCACAGTCAACGAGTCGCGCCGTGTGACAAAGAGCTTGCCTCGGTCCCCAAACAACAGTTCGAGGCGCGCTCTCAGGTTGCCCAGTCCATGCTCTGGAGCCACTGCATCGAGCGAGAATCCGGGCCCATCATCCGTCACTTCAAGACGCACCACATCGCCGTCGCGTCGGCCCTCGATGTGCAGCCTTGCTCCTTCGGTTCTTTGCGCCACCACGTGCTTGACCGCATTTTCTACAAGCGACTGCAGGGCCATTGGTGGTGTCTTGAGCTCCATCAAGGTTTCCGGCACTTCAATTTCGTATTGAAGTCGAGCGCCAAATCGCGTGGCCTCGATCTCGAGGTAATCGCGCACAAACTTCAACTCCTGGGCAAGAGGCACAAACCCTGTTTGATTCGCCGCCAGTGAAAAGCGAAGCAGGGAAGCGAGCTTGCCTACAGTATCCTCCGCGCGCTCAGGATCCCGCGGAATCAGCGCCGCGATTGAATTAAGCGTGTTGAACAGAAAATGGGGATGAAGCCGCGATTCCAACGATGATAGCCGCGCCTCCGCAAGCAACTTGTACGCTCGTTCCTGCTCAACCTGCTTGGTGCGCAATGCAAGAGTAGTGAACTGCAATTGCTGGCGCAGAGTCTGGTAAGTAGTCAATGTCAACCCAACCACGAGCGTGATCACAATCGAGAACGGATAAGAGGTCCGAAATTCGCGCCAGTAAAAGCTCGACGAATAGACTCCGATCCACTGCAGCACCAGCGCCGCCATCAGGCACCCAATTGTGGCACTCGCAATCAGCACCAGCGCCTGTAATGGGAGGATCAGACTTCCCATGCGCGTGGTCCACTTGAAGCTCATCCATGTGAGCACAACCGCAGAGGGAACGCCGATAAGTAGTGTGTAGACTAGGGATTCGAAGAACCGCGTGACCGTCTCCGAGACCCGCGCATGCCCCAGCACCAGGAAGAGAATCACGATGAGCGCGGCCACAAAAGGCATTGTGAAAATGCCCTTGAACATCGCCTTGCGCATCGCGCGGCCCATTACCGACGCAGGCGCATCCGAGTCAGTCTCGCATCCCACCGTATCTCTAGAGTCAACGCTCATAAGTGGAATCGTATCCCGAGCGAGGTCGCTTCAGAGTAAGGCGCCGCGCCGTACTGTGACGTCTTGCCGCCCACTGGAACCTCCAGGTGCAAATAGGTAGAAACGTGCTTGCCAAACCAGCGGTTCACGTCGACAACACCAGCCAAACTACGGTCATCGAGATTTGCCACGATTGAACCAGACACGTCCCACTCCTTCCAGCCGGGCAGTTCACGTAGACGCGTTTTGCCCGCGTTCAGAAACACATAATGTTGACGTCCGGCCAATGGCGACACACCTGAGCTTCGGTAGTACGGAGTGTCTGGCGGAGTGAAGAACTCGCCAATCAACGTGACGCCGCTCTTCATGGTGTACTTCGCTCCCAGAACCAACGCCGGATGTTCGCGCCACATCGCCTCGCCGTGTAACTCCCAGGCCTGTCCCACCACGCGCGTAAATGTAAGGCCGCCAAACGAGTCGCTGCCGCGATCGCTACCTGCGATCAGTGCGGCGTCAAATCCGTGTACCAGTACGTTATACCGGACCGCTGTGGTGTCATGCATGTGCGTTCCGGTTCGCGCGAATGCGGCCGTGGACCAGGCAAAGCTCAATGCATGATTTCCCTTGACCCAATCCGCCTTGACCATATCACGGCCCTCGTTCAGATTGAGCCGATCCGAGGGATCCGTCGGCACGCGGGGCGAATCGAGCACACCCGCGGCCGTGAATGCGTACCCAGTTCCCCAACGCACCATCTTGCGCCCCGCCGTGAAGTCAAAGTTGCCCGCCGAGAGCCCCGCGTAACTCTCCCGCACCAGTACCTGCGATGAAGTATCGAAGTGCGTAGTCGCAACTCCGATGAGGCTGGCCGAAAGCGTGAAGCGATCGTCGATCTTCAGGCTAAACGACGGTTCAAGCAGCACGCGATTCAGTGTCGTAGGGTAGTGCGCAGGAAGGTCACCATAGAAGGTCGCATCATCGATAACTCCCAATGCATAACGAATCTCATGCCTGCTCTCGCTGGGCGCAGAGGCGTCTTGTGCGGGGCTGCACAGAGCCAACGCGCCCATGGCGATCATTGTCGAATATGCAAGTGCGTGTCTCATCAAAGCATCCGTTCTCACGTGCGGCACTTCCGGTCAGAAACGGTCGGAACGCCCCTGGTAGAACAGCTTGTCAGGCAACGAGCGAGGCATCGAGCCAGAGTACTCGAGCACACTGTGCGAATTATGGCGAATCTCGTCATACAGCGTGAGCCGGTGCAGCAGCAGCCTTCCATCGAAGTTTGCGTAATCGTCAAAGGTTGCGGATTTGATGTGCTTGCCGGATGTTAGATAGAACTCGGCTTTCACCGGCCGAGCATCTTCCGCGCGAATCCAATAAAGAATGCGCTGGTAAGTCGCGCCTTTTCGCTTGGCGGTTAATTCAAGAAGGTAACAATCTGTGTGACCGACTGTCTCGGTTCTTATAAGTGCGGGAAAATAGTCAACCGCATAGTTGGTACGCGCAACGTCGCCATTCGAAGCATCTCCACTGAGTCGCTCGAGCGGAGTGATGCGCACCGGACGGCTTGTGTCCGGTAGATAGACCCACATATCATCCGTGAGCATCAGCAGGTGGCGCCCCTTCTCGCGCGGGCTCATGAACTCCACATAAGTCTTGTCCGTGCCCTTCTGCGAGACCTCGTACAGCTTCTCTTCGTCGGGCTTGTTCGCTTCGAAGTTGGTAATCTTTACGTGCGTCACAAATGACGGCCAGCCGTTGCGGTAGGCATCTGATCGCTTGAGTAGATCCGTCGCATCGGGAAGTTGTGCGGAGACCGCACTTGCAGGCGCCGCATGGCATACCAGCGCACATGTGAGAAGGAAACCGACGAGCATTATCAAAAGCAAGCTTCGTAAAGTGCAATTCAAGTTAGACATGGGACAATGCCTCCGCTATCTGCAATCGCGATGCCCGAATCGCGGGAAGAATCGACGCAAGTGCCAGTGAAACCATGACCATGATGGATGAGCCAATCATGAGGCCAGGCTCGTGGAGCACCTTGAACAGCATGGGAACATTGGTGCCAGGTGGCGGAGGCAGATGCAATCCCGAGGCGTTCAGCGCCATGCCCAGCAGGTTACCGCCAATCAGCCCAACCGCCGCTCCCAACAGTCCCGTGAGTGTTGCTTCGAGCATGAAAAGCGCAACGATCCAACTGCGCGGAGTGCCCATGGCCAGCATTGTCCCGATCTCGCGTGTGCGTTCAAACATCGCCATCAGCAGCGTGTTCACGCTGGCCATCAGCACCATGAAGAACACGATCACTCCCAGGAACACGAAGATCCCACTGAAGAGGGTTCGCACCTGCTTGTAGTAGGCCGCAAGGTCGATCCATTTCCTCATCGTCAACTCCTGCGGCAACCCGCGCAAACGCGGCGCGAGAGCGGCAGCAACCACGTCGGTGTTCTCGGTGCGGTCCAGGCCGACCACCATGTTAGTCACGCGCTGGGTTTGCAGAAGGCGCTGCGCC
>JANXQR010000264.1 GCA_025353435.1 Acidobacteriota bacterium
ATCAGACTTGGCAGTTCTTTTTCGTGGCAAATGGGGAGAGGCAGACCGAACTTGAAGCCTTCAAATCTTGAGTATGTACTGACCTTTGACGTGGGCGGAAGCCACGTCAGCGCCGGCCTCTGCAGCCTGCCGCAACTCGAGCTGATCCGTCTCGCCAGCGGTTCACTCCACAACATCAATTCGTTCTCAGGTTTTGTCGATCTCCTTCACCGCCTGGGCACCGAAGCAGCCGGTTCAGAACAAATTCTCGCCGGAGCTTCGCTCGCCGTTCCCGGCCCATTCGATCTCCAGGCCGGCGTCAGCTTCATGGAGCATAAGCTCCAGTACTTGTATAAAGAGGACCTCCGCAATGCCCTGGCCGCGGCTTTCGGCTGGCAACCCAATCAACTGCGCTTCCTCAATGACGCCGCCGCGTTCCTCCTCGGCGAAGTCGGTAAAGGCGCAGTCGAAGGCGCTGCCCGCTCCGCCGGCCTGACCCTGGGTACCGGTATCGGCTCGGCATTCGCCATTCACGGCCGCCACGTCACCGAGGGAATAGGCGTCCCTCCCGGCGGCGAGATCTGGAACTTTCCCTACGCCGGCGGAACCGTCGAAGACCTCATCTCCACCCGCCGCCTCAAGGCCGACTACACCGCCCTCACCGGGACGGACAAGGAAGTCGCCGAGATCGCTGCCGAGGCCTCCACCAACCCCGCCGCTCGTCAGGTCTTCTCGGACTTCGGCCTCCACCTCGGCCAGGTCCTTCGCGACGTCATCGCCCCCTTCCGCCCCGACATGGTGGTCATCGGCGGAGGCATCTCCCGCTCCGCGCCGCTGTTCCTCCCCATCGCCGAACACGAGATTCAGGGACTCGGCTTCCGCCTCGTCACCTCCAAGCTCCTCGACCAAGCCCCCCTCGTCGGCGCCGCCCAGTTCTGGCGCGAAGAAACCACCCTCGCCGCTCCCGTCGCGCATGGATGACGCCCGCTGACCACGGTCCCGAGTCGCCTGGTCCCTGTCCTGTTAAGCTTTCAAACGAGATTCACTCGAGTCGAGGCACGCCTGCTGCAGCGGCCGTGTGCCCGTTATCTCTTCTCGACCGAGCCATGTAACCCCACAGCACCAAGCCGGAGTGCCACCCATGCCCCTTTCCGCCGAAAGCAACCCCGCGTCAAACCTGGCCCGCTATAACCGCTTCCTGCTCATGGTGGCAGGGCTGGGAGGCCTTCTCTACGGCATCGACGTGGGCATCATCGGCGGCGCCCTTCCCTACCTCCAGGCCACCTCGAAACTGACCCCGAGCGAGCTCTCCATCATCGTCGCGGCAGTGCTCTTGGGCAGCGTCATCTCCACCCTCTTCGCCGGCTTGCTGGCCGACTGGCTTGGCCGCAAGCCGCTCATGATTCTCAGCGGCCTCGCCTTCTCGCTGAGCGTCCCCGTCATCGCCCTCTCCGACAGCTACTCAGCCCTCTTCTTCGGGCGCCTGCTGCAGGGCGTCAGTGGCGGCCTCGTCGGCGTAGTGGTTCCGCTCTACCTGGCCGAGTGTCTTTCAGCTAAGGATCGCGGCCGCGGCACCGGCGTCTTCCAGTGGCTGCTCACCCTCGGCATCTTTGCCGCCGCCCTCATCGGCGTTTATTACAGCTACCACGTCGCAGAGATCGCCAGGACCGGATCCGTTGACGCTATCTTCAACGCCAAGAACGATGCCTGGCGCCGCATCTTCTGGATGTCCATGCCGCCCGGCCTGCTCTTCGTCTTGGGTGGGTTCTTCGTGACCGAGTCCCCTCGATGGCTCTATCGCCGCGGCAAGACCACCCAGGCCAAAGCCGCCCTGCTCCGCTCCCGCACCCCGGACCAGGCCGACCTCGAGCTCTCCGAGATGGGGCAGATCGCTGCTGAAGGCGTCCGCCAGCCTGGAGTGACCCGCAATGACTCTCTCCTCCGCCGCCGCTACGTCCTGCCCTTCCTGCTGGCCTGCGTCATTCTGTTCTGCAACACTGCTACCGGCATCAACTCGGTGATTGGCTACAACACTGACATCCTGCTGCAGAGCGGCCTGTCTGACGTG
>JANXQR010000289.1 GCA_025353435.1 Acidobacteriota bacterium
TGCTCACCTCCAACCAGGGCACTCTCTCCGTCGACTATGACGTCAACAGCAACGATCGCCTCTCCGCGAAGTACTTCTATCAGGATGCGCCCGTTACCAAGCCCTACGGCTATTCGCAGACCGCTGGTTTCCCAGTCACGCAGGCCAATGGCGCTCAGGTGGCTGCCATAGATAACACCATCGCGCTCAGCTCCCACCTCAACTGGGAACAGCGCCTTGGCTTTGTGCGCGAGTCCTCCTACAGCTCTTTCAATCAGGCCGTTGCCGGGGGCAACTTCGGTGTCGGATCCGGATATGTTCAGGACCCCAACAACCCAATTTCCCTTGTCTCCGGACTTCCCGGTCTCACCATTCACAACTTCGCCAATCAGGATCAGTACTCGTCCGATGCCTTTGTCGGTCCAGCCAGCGCCTTCACTGACATGGGCTACTATCAAAACCGCCTCAACCCCTCCACCAACCTGATCCTGGTTGCCGGCAAGCACACACTGGTATTCGGCGGCGGCTATAGCTACACGCAGTTGAACGTCACGAACGATCGAAACGGGATTTCGCAGGTGACGATTAGCGGATTTGAGAACCTCCTCATGGACAAGGTCCGCTCGTCGAACGTGATTGAGAGCGTGTCGAACGGCCACAACAATGCCGACCGCTACTATCGCCAGAATGAGATCTCTGCCTACGCACAGGACAAGTGGCAGGCACGGCCCAACCTCAGCATCACCGCGGGCGTGCGCTATGACCTTCACGGCGGACTCACCGAGAAGTACGGCAACATGTTCAACTTCGATCCGGCGCTATACAAGGTCACCGGCGACAGCACACTTGGCTTCCACGTGGATAATGCCGGATTCGCAGTTGCGGGAAACAATAAGTTCTTTCCCACCCCCGGAGTGAGCGCGTCAACGCTAAAGGGCCGCCAATGGGGCCTCTCGCCTCGTCTTGGCTTTGCATGGGCCCCGGAAGCCCAGCACGGCAAGCTGATTGTCAGCGGCGGCGGCGGCATGTACTACGATCGTGGCGAACTGTTCAGCTACCTCTCGCAGCCGGCCGGCGGATCCATCGGCGGTCCCTTTGGCGCTACTGAGGCGGCGCCTCTGGTCGGATACGCCAACGGCAATGGCGGAAACCTTAATAATCCGCTCGGCACCGCCCTCTACACCCCGAAGTCCGGCGGTAACTTTGCACCGCCCAGCTCGAACCCGAGTATCATCAACAACGCGCTGCAAACCCAACTCGACACTATGACCGGTCCGGCATCCGATCCGGCTCTCGGCAAAGCCTGCGGAGCCATCGACAACCAGGCCTACCCCGGCTACCTCGATTGCACAGCCACCCTCAACTTCGGCACCTACGACAAGAACAACACCCTGCCTTACACCATCAACTACACGCTGAACCTGCAGTGGCAGCCCACCAGCGATTTCGCCATCACGCTCGGATACACAGGCAACCGCGGACGCCACGCCGTCATTCCGTTGCCGCTCAACGAGCCCGGCATCGCCACATCCACCAATCCCATATGGGGCGAAACAGATACGTACGGGTTCAACGTTC
>JANXQR010000285.1 GCA_025353435.1 Acidobacteriota bacterium
GAAGGCCAGGTCTACAACTCGCAGCTTTGGGAGTACAGCCTGCTGCGCCTGAACCAGCTCGAATACTTTGAGCCGCTCAAGGTAGACCAGGATTCTGAAGCGCACCAGGACGCAGAAGCCGGCACCGTGGACCTGCTGCTGAAGGTAAGGGAGAAGGGCAAGAACTCCATCGGATTGAACGGCGGCGTCAGTGGTCTCTCCGGCGCGTTTCTCGGCGTGAACTACCAGACCAATAACTTCCTTGGCCTGGGCGAAACGCTCAGCCTGCAGGGCAATCTGGGCAACGTCAGCCGCCAGTTCACATTTGGATTCACGCAACCCTACGTGCACAATCGTCCGCTGAACTTCGGATTCCAGGTGTTCAACAACAAGCAGGATTTCAACGCGGCCAAGAACTACCAGGCGACAACAGGCCAGGCGGCGAACCTGTCGCAGGCGCAGCAGTCGCTAACGCAGAACTACAACCAGGCGTCAGTGGGTGCGAACTTTTCATTGAGCTATCCATTGAAGCGGCATGCGTTCCAGCGCCTGGGCGTGACTTATTCGCTGACCAAGTCGTCCATCACCGCATTCTCGACGGCGTCGCAGACGTTCTTCCAGACCATCAGCTTCCGTTCCGGCATTCAAGGATCGAACTCGCTGAATGGCATCGTGAACAGTTCAGCTTCGTTCACCTACTCCTACAACACCATCAACAACCCGTTGCGCCCCCGGACCGGCAAAGAATACTCTGCCGCCTTTCAGTTCTCCGGCATTGGCGGCAACCTGCGCTACATTGCCCCGTTCGTGTCGTACCGCAGCTTCCGCTCGATGCATTTCCTGAGGCCTTCAGCGAATGGGCGCAACGTGCTGGGGCTCCGTGCGCAGCTCGGCTACGTGCAAGGCTTCGGTGGCGATGTGGCGCCGCCCAACAACCGCTTCTACGCCGGCGGCGAGAGCGAAATTCGCGGGTTCGACATTCGCGGCGCAACCCCGTACGGCTGGGTTCCCAGCCGCGTCACGGTGCAGCTCACCAACCCTGATGGAAGCTGCGTACCGCGCGACCCCACCAATCCACAGCTTCAGCAGTGCATCCAGGTGCCGCTGCCGGTCTACGGAATCGCTTCGATTGGCGGCGATACCAGCCTAACGACCAACGCGGAATATCGCATTCCTATTGCCGGTCCGGTTACGTTCTCGTTCTTTGACGACTTCGGCATCACCACAGCTTTAAATCGCGACCAGCTGAAGCAGAGCCCGCAAGGTTTCGCGTCGCTTCTCGCCCCACTCTATGGCTGCCCGGTCTACAACAACGGCGCATGCCAGGGCGGGATCCCAGGATCGCAGGTGGGGTTCCAGAGGGACATCCGGCCGATTGCGGGAACCAACTTTGTCCCGCGCATGTCGCTGGGCGGCGAACTGTCGGTGATCATGCCGGTCATCAATGCGCCGTTTCGGTTGTATTTTGCCTACAATCCACTGCGGCTCTACGAACGGCCGTTTTGCAATGAGAACTTGAACGGCAGCCGTAACCAGAGCTGCAGCGCCCAACTCATCACGCGCGACTTGTTCCCGCCCGGAGGCGCCGGCGATTTTACCTACGCGCAGGCCATTGAGGGTTACGGAGCACAGAATCTATTCCGCGAGCCGCGCAAAACGTTCCGTCTGACGGTGTCGACGACGTTCTAGAAGCAAATTCAGCTCTCACTTCTCGCCGAAAAGCCGCTCCGATGGGCGGCCTTTTCGTTTTGGATTTCGTCGGAATAGGTAGGCGAGGGTTGCGGTTTGAACCCTTTCCGCAAGCCGGAAGCCGCATTCACTTTACTTTCAGGCACGCCGTGTATCCTCGAAGCGCGAAGAACGGGTCCTGAATCCCCATCCCAAAACAGTTGCGGCGGAGATGTGCCGCACCAATGCATCGCTGGAGAATCACCATGACATGTAAGCCATTTGTCGTTGCAGCACTCGCCCTAATGGTCCCTTTGGCAGGCGTGATCCACGCGCAAGATAGCGGACCGTACAAGATTGTGAAGATCCAGTTGACGGGGGGCGATGGCGGATTTGACTACGTGACCGCTGACCCCGATGGCCGCAATCTTTTTGTGGCGCGGTCTGGACCTGCGGGGCATGTTGGCGTCTTCAACCTCGATACGCTGGCGCAGGTCGGCGACATGGCTGGTGTGAGCTCACATGGTGGTGCTGTGGACACCTCGACCGGCCATGGATTCGCAACTTCGAAGCCGGTGACGATGTTCGATGCGAAGACCTTCGCGGTGCTCAAGAAAATCGATACCCAGGGGAATCCTGACGGCTACTTGAACGACACGTTCAATCACCACTTCTACATCCTCAGCCATGCGGAGCCGAATATCACGGTGCTCGACGACAAGGACGGGTCGATCCTGGGAACGATCAATATTGATGGCGCGCCCGAGCAGGCTGTGGCCGATGGCAAGGGCAAGATTTACGTCGACATTGAAGACAAGTCGGCAATCGCGGTGATCGACGCCGCCACTATGAAAATGGTGGGCAAATACGACGTGTCGAGCAAGGGCGGCGGGTGCGCGGGGCTGGCGCTCGATGCAACGAACAGCATTCTTTTCGCCGCGTGCCGTGACAACAAGAACATGATTATTTTGTCGGCGACGGATGGGCACATCATCACCGATCTTCCCATCGGCAACGGTTGCGACGGAGCGGTCTTCAATCCCGCGACCATGGAAGTGTTCAGCTCCCAGGGAGATGGAACGCTGACCGTGATCAAGGAGGATTCGCCGACCAGCTTCCGGGTCGAGGAGACGGTGCCCACGCCGGCTCGAGCCAAAACTCTGACTCTGGATTCGAAGACCCAGCAGATTTATCTCATAACCGCGGAGTTTGGTCCGGTCCCGACACCCCCGCCGAATGCTCCGCCTCCGCCAGCAGGCACGCCGGCGTGGATGCGCGGACCGCGTGCGCCCATGATCCCGCATTCGTTTCAGATTGTCGTTGTCGGCAAGGAATGATTCACGGCAGCAGGAGCTAGTGATGCCTGATTCTGAGAAGGGCAGCACGATTCAGACGAGCATCGCTCCGTGGCTTTCGCTCGGGGCGGTGCCGCGGCCGTGGAGTTTTACAAGGTCGCGTTCGGCGCTGAGCAGGTGTTTCGGATCGAAGATCCAGATGGAAACGTGGTGGCGCGGCTTTCCGTGGGCGGCGCCGAATTCTGGGTCAGCGACGAGAGCCCGGAGCACGGCAACACCGCCCCCAATCCCGCCGCCGGAAACTCTGTTCGCATGGTTCTTACCGTGGCGGATCCGGATGCGGTTTTTGATCAGGCAGTCCGCGCCGGGGCGTCTGCCGTCGCGGCGATGAGCGAGGAACACGGGTGGCGCGTGGGTCGGGTCGCGGATCCTTTTGGGCACCACTGGGAGATCGGCCGCCAAGTGGCTGAATAGCCCGTCCAGAGCGCGACTGACCCCGCTTGGATCATGAAGGCGCGGATTCTCGAAGATGCACTGATTTTGGGGCGAAATTCAAGGCGCGCTGGTTTGACGCCCCCTAATTCAGGCACCTATAATCCACATAGTTCCTGGTGTGATCTTCGTCTGCGTCTTTTCCTGCCTGTACCCTCCGGTGCACAGCCCGAAGAAAAGAGACCGTGACGGCCTCAGGCAGAGCGTGGGCGCTCGTTGCAAGTTACGCGTGGCAGCGAATGGGAACGAACAAGGAGTTTCAGATTCAAATGAAGCGTAATTTCGCAGTAGCAGCAGTCCTCGCCTCGGGTCTTGCCCTGAGTGCCGCCGCACAAACAGCAGCCACTTCCGCCCCGGCCGCCGCACCCAAGGTTGCTGTAATCGAGTTTCAGGCGGCGGTTACATCGACCAACGAATTCCAGCGCGATTTCGGCGATCTGCAGAAGAAGTTTGAGCCGCAGCGCACGCAGCTTAAGGCCCTCGGCGATGAAGTGGACTCGCTGACCAAGCAACTGCAGACTCAGGCTGACAAGCTCAGTGACGCGGAGCGCGCCAGCAAGGCCAAGACGATCGACGACAAGAAGAAGCAGGCACAGCGCGTTGCAGAGGACGCCCAGAACGACTACCAATCGGCCATGCAGGAGACCTTTGGCAAGGTGGCTTCAAAGGTGGACGAGCTGCTTAACACCTACGCCAAGGATCAGGGCTTCACGCTGGTGATCGACGCAACCGAGCAGCAGCAGCAACCTCCCACCGTGCTCTATGCGGCTCCTTCAAGCAACATCACCAAGGCGATTGTGGATGCCTATAACGTGAAGTCGGGCGTGCCCGCACCGCCGCCGTCTGCTCCAGCGCCGGCAGCCACATCGCCCAAGCCAGCCGCACCCAAGGCTCCAGCAGGACGTTAATTGAAGTTTGGATTTAATCAGCCAAAGGGGAGCCACTTGTGGCTCCTCTTTTTGCTTTTCCAAGGTTTGACGCTCCTATTCCGCGCCCCTATAATCCTTCTAGTTCCTGCCGCGTCTGTATCCGCGTCTTATTCTGCTGTGATCCCCACAGAGTGACGAGAGATTTTCGGACAAGCGGGACTTTGTGCGCGCGCCAATCCGCTCCCAAAGTGAAAGCGGCGCCGTCAAAGGTATTCTGAAGGAGTTCTCGATTCAAATGAACCGCTCGTTTCTCTTTTCCGTGTTGTTGGCTTCGAGTTTCACCGCGGCAGCTCTTGCGCAAACTCCTCTTGCACCCATGCCCTCCGCACCAGGGGCCGCTGACGCGGCTCCAGCAGGGCCCGTCGGCCCCGCCAAGATTGCGGTGGTCGCCTTCCAGGTGGCAGTGAGCCAGACCAATGAATTTCAGCGCGCGTTCACTGACCTGCAGAAAAAGTGGGATCCCAAGCGGCAGCAGTTGAAGGCCTTGAGCGACGAGTTGGATAAGTTGACCAAGGATTATCAAGCGCAGGGCGACAAACTCAGCGAGGCTGAGCGCGCTTCTCGGGCCAAGGCGATCGAAGACAAGAAGAAGGTTTTCGACCGCGATCAGGGAAACGATCAGACCGACTTTCAGCAGGAGATGCAGGAACTCTACGTGGCAACGGCCTCCAAGGTGTACGACGTGCTCTCAGGCTATGCCGAGAAGGACGGATACACGCTGGTCCTCGATATCTCAGCCCAGCAGACCCCGGTGCTTTTCGCCCTTCCAACGACTGACATCACGAAGCCAGTTATCGAGGCGTACAACGTGAAGTCGGGTGTGCCGCCCCTCCCGGCTGGTTCCCCCGTTGCTCCGGCGCCGGGCGCTCCGAAGACGCCTTCGGCTCCCAAGATGACCCCGCCCAAGACTCCCCCGAGCAAGTAATTCCGGGTGGTTTTTGATGCTGGGCGCGGCCTCACGCCGCGCCCGCAAAATATTCTGTACGCATCACCCGAAAGTGTTATATTCCGTAGGGTTACCCACTGAGACCGCATCTCCGGCTGCAGCAAAACTTAGGCTGCTTGGGAGGGTTTGGTCTGCCCGTCCACAGCAACGCCAGCCTGTGGAAAATTTTGTGGATTACGGGGGGCGACCAATTGAAAAATGATGAATTTCACCCCTTGTCAGACCGGGCCACAATCTGCTAGAAAACATAAGTCATTTATTTTCAATAACTAGCAAGACGAGAAAGCGGCAACTTCCAGTCATCCTCCAGTTTGCACCGGATATGGTTCCAGATGAAGGGTTTCCACAGATGGTGATTAACAGCACATGACTCGTCTGTGCCCCAAATCACATTTAATCGTCTATTTCTGAGTGTCTTCGCCCACTCGGAGAACCGCCAGGAAGGCCTCCTGCGGGATGTCTACTTTTCCGATCCGCTTCATCCGCTTTTTGCCTTCTTTTTGCTTTTCCAGCAATTTGCGCTTCCGGGAGATGTCGCCGCCGTAGCACTTTGCCAGCACGTTCTTGCGCAGGGCGGCCACGGTCTCGCGGGAAATAACCTTGGCGCCGATCGCGGCCTGGATCGCGACCTCGAACTGTTGGCGCGGGATGAGCTCGCGCATCTTCGACACCAAGGCCTTACCACGCTCGTAGGCAAAGTCGCGATGGACAATGATGGAGAGCGCATCAACCGGCTCGCCTGAGACCAAAATGTCCATCTTGACCATGGGAGATTCCCACTCGCCGGCGAGCTGGTAGTCGAGGGAAGCGTAGCCGCGCGAAATTGACTTCAGCCGGTCGTAGAAGTCGAGCACAATCTCGTTCAGCGGCAATTCGTAGGTGAGCATCACGCGCGTGGGCGTCACGTACTCGAAGTTCAACTGCTTGCCGCGCTTCTCTTCGACGAGCTTGAGGATGCCACCGACATATTCCTCGTTGGTGAGGATCTTGGCGGTGATGATGGGCTCGCGGATCGTGTCGATGTTGGTGACTTCGGGCCAGCGCGACGGGTTGTCTACCTCGAGGACCGAGCCGTCAGTCATAGTGATGTGGTAACGCACGCCAGGAGCCGTGGTGATAAGTTCGAGCTCGTATTCGCGCTCCAGTCGTTCCTGGATGATTTCCATGTGCAGCAGGCCGAGGAAGCCGCAGCGGAAACCGAAGCCCAGCGCCTCGGAGCTCTCCGGTTCGAAGAAGAACGAGCTGTCATTGAGGCGAAGTTTTTCGAGCGCGTCACGCAGCAGCGTGTGTTCGTGCGAGTCCACGGTGTAGAGGCCCGCGAAGACCATCGGCTTGATGTCTTCAAAGCCGGGCAATTGCCCCGCGGCAGGCCGCGCGTCTTCGGTAACGGTGTCGCCGATCTTGGTATCGCTGACCGTCTTGATGGTCGCCGCGAAGAATCCGACTTCGCCCGCCATCAGCTCGCCAATCTCTACCGGCTTGGGCATGAGTACGCCGAGCGATTCAACTTCGAAGGACTTGGCGATGGACATGAGGCGGATGCGCTGCCCTTTGCGCATGGTGCCCTGCATTACGCGCACCAGCACAATAACGCCTCGATACGGATCGAACCACGAATCGAAGATGAGCGCCTGCAGCGGCGCATTGGGATCACCGGTTGGCGGAGGCAGGCGGTGCACAATGGCTTCGAGTACATCAGCGACGCCCTGGCCCGTCTTGGCGCTTACCGGAATGGCATCCGTGGCGTCGAGCCCGACAGCTTTCTCAATGGCTTCCTGGGTGCGCAGAATGTCGGCTGACGGAAGATCGATCTTGTTGATGACGGAAATAATTTCCAGGCCGTGATTGATGGCGAGATACGCGTTGGCCAGCGTCTGCGCTTCCACCCCCTGACTGGCGTCGACCACCAGCAGCGCGCCTTCGCACGATGCCAGCGAGCGCGAGACTTCGTAGCTGAAGTCGACGTGGCCTGGCGTGTCGATCAGGTTCAGCTGGTAAGTCTTGCCGTCATTGGCCTTGTACATCATGCGCACGGCGTGGGCTTTGATGGTGATGCCGCGCTCACGCTCGAGATCCATATCGTCAAGGATCTGGGCCTGCATTTCACGGCCTGTCACCGAGCCGGTAAGTTCCAGCAGACGGTCGCTCAAAGTCGACTTTCCGTGGTCGATGTGGGCGATGATCGCGAAATTACGTATCGAGAGTGCGTCCATTAAGGGAGTTTCTGAAAGATTTTCTCGGCGCTATTGTCGCGCGGGTAAAGGTCCCGCGGCCGGCGGAATTCGCAAGTTTCTGTGCGTCGAGCGCGGAGGAGCTCCTTGGCATAGCTTATCATCGGCTAAGGGTCATAGCGTCATTCCAGGGGCGTGGTAGGCCGCGAGTTCCAGCGCGGCGCACATCTGCATGAGCTTGCGACGATTTCGTATTATCGGATGCGCGACGCTGGCATTGCTGCTTGCCGGATGCGATCCCTCGCACCCCAAGGTCGCTGCGCCCAGCGGTAATTCGCAAGCCACCGCCCCCGTTGAGCAGGAAGCTACTCCGCCACCCGCGCCCGCGCCTCCGGCGGTTCCCGCCGAGCAGTTGGTTAAGCAACACAAAATCCAGCAACTCATCGACGACGTGGAGAAGGCCTACGTAGCGGGCGATGCGGACTATCGCAAGGGCCGCCTTCCGGAAGCGAAGTCGGAATTCGATCGCGCCGTAGACATGATGCTCATCAGCGGCCTCGATATTAAAAGCGAACCACTTCTGCAAGATGAATTCGATCACGTGATCGACCGGGTGAATGCGCTGGAGATGGAAGCGTTGAAGCAGGGCAACGGCTTTGCGCCCAAGGTGGAACCGACGCCTGCCGACGTGGCCAGTGACGTGACGTTTGAGGTCAAGGTCGATCCAAAGATCGTGGCCAAGGCGAAGACGGAATTGGCCACCACCAAGTCCGACTTGCCGCTGGTGGTGAACGATTACGTGGCAGGCTTCATCAACTTCTTCGCCAACTCGCCACGCGGGCACGCCACGCTGGAGCACTCGTTCCAGCGGGCGGGCCGCTACAAGGCAATGATTCAGCGCGTCATGGCGGAGGAGGGCGTGCCGCAGGATCTGATTTATCTGGCCGTCGCTGA
>JANXQR010000347.1 GCA_025353435.1 Acidobacteriota bacterium
CTCCGATCAAGACAGCCAACTGAGCTGGAAATTCTCGGAGGAGCATTTAGATGCCGATGATCTCTCGGCGGTTTATCGCCGCCCGCACATAGAGAATAGAGGACCCGGTACGAAGCGATATTGAGGAGAACCAACTATGTGTGGGCAATGATAAGCGCCCCTCTTTTTGATGCAATACCAGGAAAGGCTAATAAGCATTTGGGGCGCGGAGGTGCGACGGGCGCATTCGAATTGAACGGTTTCGTGACGGACGTGCCGTTTGCTGTGACGAGGGATCCGAATGGGCGTATGAGTGCAGGTTGGGGATCAGGAAAAGTTGGGGGATATGGGCTCCGCTGACATGACTGTGGTGGGTGGTGCGATGTCGCAGGGCCACACTTGCGGTAGTATCGGGTCACCTGTCCCGTGATGCTATTGATTTGGCGCGATGATGCGGGGAGCGCGCGATGAACTATAGCCGATGGCACACGCTGCCGCAGTAAAGGAGAAGTCATGCAAACCGCTCCTCCGACGTCGGCGGATTCCGCATCCTATGGCCGAATTGCCCACCCGCTGCACACCATCATTTTTCTGGCCGCAGAGGGAGCGTTGGTGGTGAGAGCGGCTATGCACGCGGAACAGATGCGCACGGCCGTCAATTTCAATCGTGTACACATGTATGAACGCACCATGTTGACCGAATGGTTTGGGCTGGCCTTCGTACTTTTCGGTGTTTGGCTGGCAGGCTCGGATTTTGCGACGGTGCTTGGAGAGCGATGGCGATCTGTCGGCGCGGTTGGTCGCGACATTGGACTGGGCGTGGGTTTTTCAATTGTGTCGACCATAGTGCTTTCGATGATTGAGCCGCACGATGGCGGCGGGGGCGGCCGCGCGGTGCAATTCCTGCTGCCGCAGGGCAGGTACGAAATGACACTGTGGGTTGCGCTCTCAATCTCCGCCGGAATTTGCGAGGAAGCGTTGTATCGCGGCTATCTGCAGCGACAATTCATAGCGATGACGAAGAACGTGCCGGCCGGGATTCTTATTTCTGGCGCGGCGTTCGGACTCGCGCATTCCTACCAGGGCTGGCGCCTGGCGATTGTGATTGGGTTGGAAGGCGCGATGCTGGGAGCGATGGCGCACTGGCGCAAGAGCGTTCGCCCGGGAATGGTTGCGCACGCGTTCAAGGATGCGCTGGCTCCGATGCTGATGAGCGCGATGAAGCACTAGCACTACGGTTGTAGTTGCCGCCCATGTCATCCAAATGAGCAGGGACCGGGCCTAAAGGCCACGTAAATCTGCCATCTTTCAGGGGGTTAGACAGGCTGCGGAAAAAGGACTGAATTCGAGCGAAAGGCCCGAAAAGCAATCCCGCAGGGGCTAAAGCCCGCTCATTTTATTGGTCTTAACGGCATGACTGAAGTCATGCCCTGACTCGTTTCGTCCGTCTACCCGAGTTTTTCCGCAGCCTGTAAAACCCCCTGCTCCCTCCAGAATTCGCGATCGACAACTGTGGCACTAGTGGATTGCGGGAAAGGCTGCCGGCTCGGGAAAATCGGCGCAAACGCAACAACGGCCCGGGAGAGATTCCCGAGCCGTTGAGGGTGAACTGTTGGGATTGGACTAAGGCCATCGCGCTGCCGCGATTCCGTTAGGCCCGGCGGTTATCCGCTGGGTGTTACAAGGGGTCTGGGGCGCGATGCCCTAGGCCTCAGTCACCTCACGTACGAAACTACTGGAACAATCACTTGTCATCAGCTGGATCAACCTCCTTTCCCGTGTGAGTCCAATTTAGCGCGAGGGAAAGTTGGGCGTCAAGTTTGAGGGACTGCGGGACTGAGGGATTCGAATCGTGTGTTAGAGGTTTTCATTTGAAGAATTGAAAGGCAAAAGCAGATTCTTCGACTGACCACCCCCAACCTCCACCCCAAAGAGCAAAGACCGCTCTCTGGGGACCCCGGAACTGAAAGACGTTTGGGGCCCCGTTCTCTCAGAATGACAGCCCGTTCCTATTGGAATGACAGCCCGATACTACAGAGCTTTTGGGACACCGCGCCTAGGTGAGGGCGAGGTTGAGGTTGTCGATGGCTTCGTCGATTTCCTGGTTGTTCTTGAAGCCGACGGTGACGCAATCGACGCCAGCGGTCTGGAAGGCATAACGCATGGCCGCGACGCGATCGGAATGCTGGGTGAAGGTGTTGTCGCCGACCACGTTCCCGAAGTGGTGCAGCACGTCAAGCAGGTCAAGAAGGAAGG
>JANXQR010000366.1 GCA_025353435.1 Acidobacteriota bacterium
TCGGCGGAATGCTCGGATCAACGTAGCCTGGCGGCGGATAGGTCCCCTGATACGGCGGCTGTCCCGCATAAGGCGGCTGGTAGGGCGGTGAATAGGGCGCCTGATAAACTCCACCAGTCGCGCCGCTCGCCTGCCCCGGCATTCCTGCATTCGGTCCACCCATCCCGAAGTTGCCCACTCCCGGCTGCCCCGGAGTGTGCTTCGCGCCCAGGTTCAGCCAGTTGCCCACTTCGTTTAGTCCCAGCGGATCGGGCAGCGGCTGTCCATCGCGCCGTGCCTTGGCCGTGTGAAACGCTTCAAACGACTGGTACAGAACCCAGGCTCCGATAAACAGCCCGAAGATTCCGTAGTGCTCCGTAATGCTGATCAGCACCGCGAAGATCACAACGTGAATCAGTCCCTTGAAAAACTGTCCGTTGTACATCGCGCCCACGCCTGGAATCAGTCCCAGCACCGCGGCCGCCGAAGGATTCGGAACGCCCGGCGGCGGTGGACCGACAAACGGATTGGGCACGGTCTGCCAAGCCGTGAAGCATGGCTCGCACAGGATCTGTCCCGCGGCGCCTTGGCGCACGCAGTTGGGGCAAAGAGCCTTGCCGCAATTCTGGCAAAAGGCTGTAGCGGTCGTACCGCTGTGATTTACGCAATCCATTCTGTGCTCCTTCCCCGTATTGCTTTCGCGGAGCCGCCTGATTGCGCGGGCCGTTCATCAATTTCGAGTTGGCTCTCCAGGTAGTCCGGATCGATAAGCGATGGGCTTACCGATTGTTGGGGAGGGTCCACGCGGGACCCTCCGTCCTTGGCTTTGGGCGCCTGTTTTGATTCGCCAGGTGCCCCAGGTTGCTGACCACCAGACTGCTTCTGTTTCGGCTGGCTGTTGTCGTCCGCGTTGCGCCGCAGTTCCCGCACCCGGGACTGCACTTCGTACACCAGTCGCAGATTGTCGTAGTAGCGAATGATTGGCGTCGACGCCATCGTCAACCGCCGCTGCACCAGCGACCGCAGTGCTGAAGGCTTCAGGTCCGACATCCGCAGCGCGCTAATCTTTACGCCTGTCAGATTCAGCGTCAAAGCGATCGAGAAGAACGCCATCGCCGCCGTCATCATCAGCCGCGGCTCGGCAAAGCGCCGCACATAGCCCATGAGGCCCGGCCGCTGCCACGCCGGAACTGCCTTCGCCCGCCGCTTGCCCAGCGGAATTCCGCCCGGCGTTACCGGCAGCAGGTTATCTTCGTTTACCAGTCCGTAGCCCGCCGTCTGTCCCGGTCCCGTCTGGGCCAGGATCTTGTCCAGCAGTCCGCCGGGCACCTCTGGCTCCGCCGAGAGAAACTCCAGCCATTCCCGCCCGCGCCGTGCTTCCTCAAACAACCCGGTGCACGCCGCGCAGCTCGCCATGTGGCTTGAAAATGTCGACTCGTCTTCCGCTCGCAGCAGACCATCCAGCGCATCGGCCAACAGCGTTTCCCATTGCCCGCAGGCTGGGGAACTCGGTATGTGAATGCGGTCGGCCATCTTAAACCACCTCCCGTTGATTACGTTCCAGCAGCCGCGCTAGTTCCGCACGGCCCCTGCTGATGCGGGATTTAACCGTCCCCTCCGGTATGCCCAGCACCTGGGCGATTTCCTTGTAGTCCATGTCCTGTAAGTCCCTTAGTATGACGGCCTCTCGCAACTCCACGGAGACATGCGCAAGCGCCGCCTGTACCATCTTTTCCAATTCTTTGCGTGCCGCCATTTCGTGCGGTGACGGTCCACGCGACACCAGCCGGTCAATCGGCTTCAACTCGTCCGTCTGATCCCAGCCATCGTCAAGCGATCCCGTAGCCCGCTGATTCTTGGTGCGGCGAAAGTTATCCACCAGCAGGTTGCGCGTCATCGTCGTGATCCAAACCTGCAGGCTGCCCCGCGTGGTGTCAAAGCTCGTCAGGTTCGAATAAATCTTGAGAAACACGTCCTGCGTCAGGTCTTCCGCATCTGCCGGAGAGCCCGTAAACCGGTAACAGAGTCCATAGACACGCCGATGGTGCGTGCGGACCAGTTCAGCCCACGCGCCCGAGTCGCCATCCATGCAGCGCTGCACGGTTTGGGACCAATCGACTTCCAGTGGCTTCACCTCTCCATGCATCGCACGGGTTACCTCGCCGGAGCGAGCTGCCTCGCCTTGCCGGACCACCTCGCCGCGGCCTTGCTCCCCCGCGTGGCCTGGTCCCATCGCCTCGGGGGCATAGGCTTGTCGCGCCGCGACCGGGCGCGCGCCAACCCCCTTCGCGGGTTTCGGCCCGCGCCGCACAGGCTCCGGCAAACTCCCCAGCCCCGCAACGCTCCAGCTTAATGTACCAACGCACGCCATGGTCCTTTATACGCAGCATTTATCTTGATGGTTCCGTCGTAGTGCCATCGCACCAAAATCAGTGCAGCCTATCGATTTACGAGGGTGCTTGTATCGGATCGCTCGCGCCCGGCAAATCTCGTGCACCAGGCAGAGAGCCGCCCCTGAAAAAATGCAGGAAATCGGACGGATGCTATTCTGTGTCGCGCCCTGGTACGGGATGTTTTGGAGACCAGAAATGGGATCACCGGAAATTTCGACAAACACGGCCGTCGAAAAGCCAAAGAGGATTAAGCGTGGGCTGTGGCCTGCATTGGCGCTGGTGTTCCTGGCGCCGCTGGTGGCCGAGTTCCTGCTCGGGAATCTGCCCATCAAGCTCCTCCCGGCGCTGGTGGTCCTTGCTCCGATGTACGGCGGCGGCGCCCTCCTGATCCGGGAAGTAGTGCGCAGAACCGGCCGCGGCTGGCCAAGCATTCTGCTGCTGGGCATGGCCTATGCAATTCTCGAAGAAGGATTCACCACCCAATCGCTCTTCAATCCCAACTATCTCAAGCTCAATCTCGGACTGCTCGCTCCCGCGTTTATTCCGTCCCTTGGCATTGGAGCATGGTGGACCCTGTGGATGTTGATGGTGCACGGGATCTGGAGCATCTCCACTCCGATCGCTCTGATTGAAGCGTGCGTGCCCGATCGGGCGAAGACCCCGTGGCTGGGACGTGTCGGGTTGAGTGTCGTGGCCGTTGTGTTCTTGCTTGGAGCGACAGCGACGACGCTCATGGGGTACAAGCAGGATCACTTCATGGCTTCGAACGCGCAATTTGTGGGAGCCGCGATCGTGATTGTTTTAATGATTGGCCTCGCTTTCAAAGTGCCAACAAAGAGCCGAGACACCGCTCCAGGAATCCCGCCCTCAGCAGTGTTACTCGGAGTCATTTCGATTGCATTTGCGTCCGGCGCCATGCTCGTTCCAATGAGATGGGGATGGGGTGCCGTGGCCGCGCTGTTGGCACTCGTCCTGGGAATGCTGGTGGTTGTAGCTGCGTGGGCTCGCAAGGGCGCGATGGGACTGGCACACCAATTGGCGCTCGGAGCGGGCGCGGCCCTCGCCTATGGCTGGCACGCATTTCTGCAGCACCCCGCCGTCGGAGGCCTCGACGCGAGCGTGAGGGTAGGTAACGCTATCTTTCTCGCCGGTGCGATTGGGTTGGTTGGTTTTGCCGCGAAGCAGATTGCAAGAGCCAATCGTGGCTCGACCGCCGGCTAACAGCGGATCTGCGCCCGCCGTTTCGCGTCACCTCCCCAGCCTCAGCAAACTCTCCGTCGTAGCCACAATCGACTCCTCCGCCGACCGCGGCTTCCACCCCAGCACCCGCATCGCCTTCGCGCCGCTCCCGTTCTTCCTCTTCCCCAGCTCTGGAAGAATCAGCTTCACCGTGGGATCGGCCAGCGCCGCCAGCCGCACCAACCAGTTCGGCAGCTCGCGAGTCGGCACCTTCTTCGCCGCCGCCCCAAGATTCTTTTTCAGAAACCCCGCAATCTCTGAGAACGCCAGAAAATCTCCGGCAACCGCCAGAAACCGCTCCCCCGCCGCGGCCGCTTGCTTCATGGCCCGCAGATGCAGATCGGCCACATCGCGCACATCCACCGCCCCAAACCAGATCTTCGGCAGCCCCGGCATCGCCCCGTCCAGCATCTTCTTGATAATCAGGATCGAAGTCGAATAATCCTTCCCCAGCACCGGCCCAAACACTCCCACGGGGTTCACCACCGCCAGCTCCATCCCGCCGCCTTCCCGGCCGACGAAGTCCCAGGCCGCCCGCTCCGCCAGCGTCTTCGACTTCGCATACGCTCCGATTCCCGCATCGGGATCAGACCAGTCCCGCTCGTCAAAAGGCCGATCCAGGGGCTCCATCCCGTATCCAATTGCCGCATACGACGACGTCAGCACCACCCGCCTCACTCCCGCATCGCGGCCGGCTCGCAGCACGCGCAGGGCTCCCTGCCGCGCCGGCACAATCAGGTCGTCCTCGTGCTTCGGCACCCCCGCCGGAAATGGCGACGCCACGTGCTGCACAAATTCGCTGCCTTTAACCGCCTCTGCCCAACCCGCATCCTCAGTCAGGTCCGCCGCAACAAACGTCAGCCGGTCACCAGCTCC
>JANXQR010000375.1 GCA_025353435.1 Acidobacteriota bacterium
CCCCACGCGAAGCCAGCTTTCGCTGCTCCGGCTCCACCTGCCAACTGTTCCTGAAGCACTTGCGTCTCTTCTCCGCACTATTGTTTTCGCGCTTTTCCTGCTGACTTTTGTCCTCCAGCCGTTCCTCATTCCGTCGGAGAGCATGGAGCACACCCTTCTCGTCGGCGACTTCCTGCTGGTCAACAAACAGGTTTTTGGGCCGGCTGGCGCATCTGGCAGCCTTAGTCGCTTCCTGATGCCGTATCGCGATGTCAGGCGCGGCGATATCGTGGTCTTCCACCATCCCGATCCGCCGCTGCTGATCAAGCGCGTGGTGGGCATTCCGGGCGATCGCATCAATGTTACAGATGGCCGGGTCACCATCAATGGAGTCGCGATAGACGAGCCGTACGTCGCCCTCGAACCCGCTGCTGCCAATCCATTTCGCGACCACTTTCCCGCAACGGTCTACACCGACCCCAGCATTGATCCCGACTGGTGGCGGGAGATGCAGAAGTTGACGCAGAACGGCGAACTCGTGGTGCCGGCCGGCCACTACTTCATGCTTGGCGACAACCGCAATCACTCCAGCGATTCGCGCTTCTGGGGACTCGTTCCAAGACAGGCCATAGTCGCCCGCCCGTTGGTGATTTACTTCTCTCTAACTCGGCCATCCACCACCGATGTGCAACAAGCTGCGGATGATAGACTCAAACCCGACGGGGAACTCTCAGCCAGGGTGGCAGGATTTGCGCGATGGAAACGTATCTTTCGCGTCGTGCACTGAGGGCATTTCACTGCGAATCCAGGGAATCAACTTTCTCCTATCCAAGTTCTATTCAGGACGGGGGCAGTGTAAAGCCCTTGAGAATTGTTTCGCAGGATCGATTCCAGAAACATGAGCGACAGGATGACGAAAAAGAATACGCCGACGGAAGAACCACTCCCAGAGGCCGAACCCAGGAAGATAGAAGAGACGCCGTTTGAGGCAGTCGCCTCGATCTGTTCGGTGCTAGTGGTGGGCTTGTTCATCCTCACCTTCCTGGGCCAGAATTTCGTGATTCCGTCCGGCTCCATGGAGAACACGCTGTTGGTCGGCGACCACCTGCTGGTTGATCGCATCACTTTGGCCCCACCGGCGCATTGGATGCCGCTGATCCACTACCGCGAGCCGCAGCGCGGGGATGTCGTGGTCTTCATCAAGCCAGTACCCGATCCTGACGCCGACGGGAATCCGCAGTACCTCTACCTGGTGAAGCGTCTCGTTGCCATACCTGGCGATCATCTCCGCTTGCGCGATGGCGTGGTCTACATCAATGGCCGTCCGCAGCCGCTCGCCGCCACCGCGATCGAAGGCTCTGCCATGGACTCGTCCGAGCAGGTCTTCCTCGACGAGTTTCCCTCCGTGCCGCCGGTACCGGAGCCGGGTAACCTGAAACCTGAGTCGTGGGCAGTCGAGTTTCCAAGTCATGTCGAGAATGGCGAGCTTGTGGTCCCACCGGGAAAATACTTCATGATGGGCGACCATCGTCATGACAGCGCCGACTCCCGCTTCTGGGGGTTCGTCCCGCGCGAGAACATCGTCGGCCGTCCGCTCTTCAATTACTGGTCCTTCAAGACTCCCGACAACATTTACGAACAACCTGGCATTGGCAATAAGGTCAAGTGGCTCGCACATGTAGTGGTCCATTTCTTCCCCGACACGCGATGGTCCCGCACCCTCAAAATCATTCACTGATCGACGGCGCTGTTCACGCATCGCTGACCAATTACCATTGAACCAATGACTTCAGACCAGCAAGTCCGGCCCCGGAGATACATTCGACTCTGGCTGGCTCTCTCGGCGATCCTCGTGCTCATCGCCCTGCTGGTCCTTCCCCCGCTCATCAGCATTGCCCGCTACAAAAATCGCATCACGGAGCTCGTGTCGGCCGCCGTCCGGCGCCCGGTGCGTCTCTCGTCGGTTGAGTTACGCATTCTGCCGCGGCCCGGCTTTGTGATCACTGACCTCACCGTAGAAGAAGATCCTGCGTACGGCGCTGAACCCGTTCTACACGCCAACACCGTCACTACGGCTATCCGGCTCTCCTCGCTCTGGCGGGGAAGGCTTCAACTCAGCCGGATCAGTGTTGACGAAGCGAGTCTCAACCTCGTCCACACGCATGACGGCCGCTGGAACGTCGAATCGCTCTTCCAGACTGCAGCAGCAATCCACGGCCCGGCCGGCGGCCAACCCGCCCCATTTCCCTACCTCGAAGCGACGAACTCCCGCATCAACATCAAGAGCGGCACCGAAAAGCTGCCGTATTCGCTGGTCAACGCTGAGGCAGCGCTCTGGCAAGATTCCGGTGCCTGGCGGATTCGCCTGCGCGCCCAACCTGCGCGCACTGACGTGGTGCTCGATCTTGCCGATACTGGCATCGTCCGCCTCGAAGCTACCGCACACCCTGCCCCTCAAATTGACCAGATGCCCCTGCACGTTGACCTCGATTGGAGTGATGCCCAATTCGGCCAGTTGACTCGCTTGCTTCTCGGGTCGGATGAAGGCTGGCGCGGCGATCTTCGCGGGGAGTTTCACCTCGACGGCACTACGGCTTCCGCCCAGGTCAAGTCCCGCCTCCGCGCCGTTGGTGTGCATCGCGCCGAGTTCGCTCCAGCCGTCCCGCTCGACTTCGACGCTACTTGTGCTTTTGAGTTCCAATCCGCCGATCGCGGGTTACAGAACCTGCTTTGCGACTCGCCCATCGGCGACGGCCGCGCACGACTGACAGGTAGCTTGCCTGGAGTCGGCCACCAGCCTCGCCTGACCCTCGAACTCGACCGTGTCCCCGTCCAGGTGGGACTCGACATTCTCCGCACATTGCGTACCAATGTCGCTCCGGGCCTTCAGGCTGCGGGTGCCGTCAGCGGCAAAATGAGTTACGATCCTGCCCCCGTAGCTGCGCAAGTTATTGACACTTCTGCGGATCAGAGCGCAGTCAGCGGAAAGCGTCCCGCTTCAGCTGCCCACGCGCCTGCAGGTCCGCTCGCTGGCAGCTTCATTCTCCAAGGCTTCAGGCTCACAGGCGACACCCTCACTGCGCCGATCCAGGTTGCCAAGCTCACTTTGGATCCCGCGCCGCAGGCTGCGGGGATGCCGCCAGCACTTACCACCACCGTGCCGTTCCCAGCCGGCGGGCCGGCTCCACTCTCACTCACCGGCAGGGTCTCGCTCCACCGCTTTCGGCTTGACGTACACGGCGTCGCCGCGCTTCCTCGCCTCCGTGAGCTCATTCACATTGCGGGAATTCCGCAAGCAGAGGATCTCGGCCAACTTGCTGGCGAACCCGCTTCCCTCGATCTCACGGTTGAGGGGCCGTGGCTTCCCGTCGTGCCCACGCTCCCCGTAGGCACGGGCTCGCCGACGCTCCTGGTCCCCGAAAGCACTCCCGCCGATGTGGGAAGCATGACGGGCGCAATTACATTTCACGATGCCAACTGGAAGCCCGTGTTTCTCGCTCTCCCTGTCATTCTGAAGACCGCTACGCTGCGCTTCGAGAATGGTCAGTTGCGTTGGGATCCCGTCGCATTTTCCTACGGCCCGGTGCAGGGAAGCGCTGTCGTCACGCCGGTCCCTTTGTGCGATGCTCCCCAACCGTGCCCCCGTCACGTCACGCTCGATTTTGAATCGCTCGATGCCGCCGCTCTGCAGTCGGCGATACTCGGTGGGCGCGAGTCCGGCACCGTCCTTTCAACGCTCATTGACCGCCTCAAACCCAACCGCGCTCCTGCATGGCCGACGCTCAACGCAACCGTTCAAACAGGAACCTTTGATCTCGGTCCGTTCACCTTCAAAAATGTGGGGGCGGAGATTCGCGTTCGGCCGACTGGAGCGGAGATAACCTCACTTGACGCCGAAACTCTCGGCGGCACGATTTACGCCACTGCCAGCCTTGCGCCAGGCGATAAGCCCGCTTACCGAGTCGACGGATCATTCGAAAAGCTCGGACCTGCCCAAGTATTAGAGCTTCTCGGAATGAAAGGGTCGGGCGGTCTGATTAAAGGCGACGTTCAGGTCGAGCTTTCCGGCTACACCGAGAAGGACCTCACCGCTTCGGCCAAGGGCGA
>JANXQR010000403.1 GCA_025353435.1 Acidobacteriota bacterium
TCACGGTTTCCGACATCCTCAAGACGCAGACAGTTGCTCTCTCGGGGACTGGGCTTCTGCCGCCGGAGTTCAGCGTGACTCCGCCAAGCTTGAACTTCGCGGCGCAGCAGGTGGGAGTGGCAAGCGCTCCGGCGACGCTTATTGTGGCGAACGGAGGTGAGGCTCTGATGGCGAACGTCGGGTTCCAGATTACCGGGCCCGCGGCGACCAGCTTTTCGATGGCAACTACCACGTGCGGCGCCATGCTGCTGGCCGGAAGCAACTGCTCGGTGCATGTTGCTTTTCTTCCGGTAGATGCCGGGGCATCGGCGGCAACACTGACAATCTCATCGTCGACGCTAGGGGTGAAAGCGTTCGTTGTGCCACTGAGCGGGACCGGACAGTCATCGAGTGCGTTAGGTGCAAGCCCCGCCAGACTGTCGTTTGCGCCGACAGCGATTGGACAGACCAGCGCCGCCCAGACCGTGACGGTCACCAATTCGGGGGGAAGGGCGGCAAACGGGCTCTCAGTTACTGCTAGCGGGCCTTTCAGCCTATCCCAGAGCACATGCGGGAGCAGTCTCACCGCGGGGTCCAGTTGCACTGTTGAAACGGCTTTTGCCCCGATGCAGACGGGATTGTTGACCGGGGCCCTAACGATCCAGTCGAGTTCGGTTGCGACGGCGACGAATGTAGCTCTAGTAGGAACGGGTGGGCTTACGGGCGCCGTTCAAGTGCAGCCTGCCCAGGTGAGTTTTCCCATGACCGGTGTCGGGTCGACTAGCAGCCCGATTACCGTGACTATTTCGAACAACAGCTCTAAGGTTCCACTCGATAACCTTGCGCTGTCGGCAAGCGCCAGTTTCAAGTTGAGCGCCAACACTTGCGGGACTTCCCTGGCCGCTGGCGCGAATTGCTCCGTAGGTGTCGAATCTGTTCCAACGAGCACGGGAGCGCAGGCCGGAACGCTCACCATCGCATCAAGCGAACTGGCCGCGAATGCGACGATTCCACTGTCGGGAACGGGATTCGACTTCGTCTCGGTTTTGTCGGGCTTGACGAGCCAGACCGTGGTCAGCGGGCAGACCGCAAGTTATTCTCTGACGCTGACTCCGGCCGGCGGCCCCGCAACATTCACTTTCCAGTGCAACACTCTACCTTCGTATGCGGTGTGCGTATTCAACCCTTTGACTAATGCGGTGGCGGGCAACGCCACAGGAACCGAGATGGTGCAGATAACCACAAGCCAGAGTATGGCAATGGCAACCCCGCCACAGTGGGGACTGGCGTGGAAGGCGGTTTCACTGGCGTGCGGGTTGCTGCTTCTGCCGATCGCTACGCGGAAAAGGCGGCGTCTGCTTGTCGCAATTGGTCTGATGCTCATCATCGTAACCGGCGTGTCGAGTTGCGCGGGCTCGGGCGGCGGCGGTGGCGGAGGGGGCGGCGGAACCAATCCAACCACACACACGGTCGCCCCAGGAACTTACTCGGTTGCCCTTGTAGTGAATTCGAATTCGGTGCAACACACTGTCATTCTGACATTGGTGGTGGATTGAGATTAGGAGAAAGGGGATCGTGGTTTTGGGGGCATGGAACGGAGGATGGTGAACTAACCGACCGGCTATACTTTAAGTTCGATTGCACAAAAACACCCTGCGGGAGAAGCAAAGAGAATGGCCGTAAAAGTTACGTTGAACGATGTGCAGCGTGTTGCTGAGCTGGCGCATCTGGAGCTTTCGGCGGAAGAGACGCCGCGCATGGTTGGCGATCTGAACGCGATTCTCGACTACGTGGCGGAGTTGAACGAACTGGACACCACGGGCGTTGCGCCGCTGGCCCAGATAAGTGAGTTGGAAGGGGCCGGCGGATCGGGATGGCTGCGACTGGACGCGGTCCAACCTTCGCTGGACCGCGCCGTGGTAATGCCCGAAGCGCCGGAGACCGATGGCGCATTTTTCAAGGTGCCGAAAGTGATTGAGCGCTAGAGAATCGTTGTCTGTGAACAGGCAATAGAGAACGCCGTTGAACGAAAGGATTGCGATTGGCCGGCGAGATCAAAACTGCTGAGACTTTTGTTGAAAAGCCGAAGACGCTGGCTGCCTTGCAAGAGGAAATCGCCTCCGGCAGCGTGAAAGCATCGGATCTTGCTTCCAGTTACTATGACCGGATTGCGGCTGTGAATCCGCACCTGAATATTTACCTCAGCCTGACCAAAGACCGCGCGATGGCCCAGGCAGAGCGCGTGGATGCGATGGCAGTCAAGGGCGATCCGCTGCCGCCGCTGGCCGGCGTTCCCGTGGGCATCAAGGACGTGCTGGTGATGAAGGGCGCTCCGGCAACGGCTGGGTCGAGAATTCTGGAGGGGTATCATCCGCCCTATGACGCAACCGCAGTTGCAAGGCTTGAGGCAGCCGGAGCGGTGCTGCTAGGAAAGCTGAATTGCGATGAATTTGCGATGGGCTCGTCGAATGAAAATTCAGGATACGGGCCGGTGCGGAATCCAGTGGATCCGGAGCGGGTGCCGGGCGGCTCGAGCGGCGGTTCCGCGGCGGCGGTTGCGGCAAATATGGCGGTGGCGACGCTTGGCACGGATACTGGAGGTTCGATTCGCCAGCCGGCCAGCTTTTGTGGCGTGGTGGGCGTGCTTCCCACTTACGGGCGGGTGTCGCGCTATGGGCTCATCGCATTTGCTTCGTCGCTGGATCGGGTAGGGCCGTTTGCGGGCAATGTGCGTGACGCCGCCGCTCTGCTGAGCGTGATTGCGGGGCGCGACGAGAAGGACGCGACCAGTTCGCCGGCGCCGGTGCCGGATTTCGCCACACAAAGCGACAAGCCGGCGGAAGGCCTGCGCATTGGCGTTCCGGGGGAGTATTTTGCCGAGGGCCTGGACCCCGAGGTTCGCGCGGCGATCGAGAAGGGCATCGACGCCCTGAAGGCCGCGGGGTGTGCGGTTAAGCGGGTGTCATTGCCGCACACCAAGTACGCCATTCCGACTTACTACCTGGTGGCAACGGCTGAGGCCAGCGCGAATTTGGCGCGCTTTGACGGAGTTCGCTACGGGTACCGCTCCAAAGCCTCTGAAACATTGGGTTCGATGTATCGGCACTCTCGGGATGAAGCGTTTGGCGCGGAGGTGAAGCGGCGCATCTTGCTGGGCACCTACGCGCTGTCGGCAGGCTACTACGATGCGTATTACGGCAAGGCACAGCAGGTGCGCCGGCTGCTTGCGGAGGAGTTTTTGCGGGCGTTTGCGGATGTGGATGCGATCGTGACGCCGACATCGCCAGTGCCTGCGTTCAAGCTGGGAGAAAAGACCGGCGATCCTCTTTCAATGTATCTGGCGGATATTTATACGGTTACGGCCAGCTTGGCCGGAATCTGCGGCGTTTCAGTGCCGTGCGGAAACACGAGCGCCGGCCTTCCGGTGGGCATGCAGGTTTTGGCCGCACATTTTAATGAAGGCACGGCCTTCCGGGTGGCACGTGCGATAGAAGCGGCGCAACTGTAGTTAGCAAGGAGCGGTACCGTCATGCTGGAACGACGGATAATTGGATTCGCTGTGGGGATTCTGGGAGCCATGCTGGCCCTGAGCCCCCATTGTTTTGCGGCCGCGAAGAAGCCGCATGTCGTGGGGCTGGGTGCGGTAAAGAAGGTCGCCTACTCGAAGGCTGGGGACCCGTCGGGAGCGCTGGCCAGTGAGGAGACACTCAGGATTCGTCCGCTGATTGCGGATGGCGCCTTGAAGGAGTGGACCACTGGCGAGGCGCATGACGTGACTGATCGCAGTTTTGTGGTGCGGCGTGCCGTCCGGCTGAATGATGAGCTGCCAGGAGAGAAGCCGGCCGGGGGAGCGCCGCGGGGGCACTGGGTGTGGCAGCGCGGTCCGTGGCTGCTGATTGACCGGGTAACCGGGCACGTGGCTGTGCTGAAGCTCCCTGATTACGATCCGGGCGTCAGCCAGGTGAGTTGGTTTAGGGACTTTGGCGCGTATTGTGGACTTACATCCAGCGGAAAGAGCGTGTACGCGATCGTGGCGCAGTTGGCAGCCCGGAGGCCGCTGCTGGCGAAGAAACTGGAGGCTTTCGCTCCTGATTTGAAGGAACAGGTGGATCCAGTGTGCGCAGGGACGGAATGGCAACGCGAACCGCTACGAGTCACGTTTCACCCGGCTGGGCGGGAGCCGGCGAGCTTTGCGGTGGTTCCGGGATCGGCGATGCTGGTTGAGGATGCCTCGGACGAGTCGGAGGCGGCGGCACCCCCCGCAAAGGCCAACGAATAGCGCCCAAGGCGGCCTTTGAGCAGGTTCCCAGCCATACGGACCGGGTTCATCACGCTCGGCGCCGCGGTACCACGAGCTCGCGCCGCTACACTCCCTTTACGCGGCTTCCTGATCGTGACTGCGACGGAAGCGGAGCACGAGCGGTGAACGCGCATAGATCAGAACTTGCGGGTAGTATGCGGTGCGACGGACCCGGCGGCGTCTTCCCGTGTGAAGTTCTTTTGAGAAGCCCCAAAGAGCCCAAAAGCAAAAAGCGAGAATAGCCCCCAGGGGAATCATCAGCAGCAGAGTTGCGTCGAAGTTGTTGGACATTACGTCTCCTTTACGCGCGCCGAAATCGATGGAGCCGGTGTTTCGGCGGGGCGGAACTTGCAACAGCTCTAGAAGACGCTTCCGGATATAAAGGCGGAGCGACCGTTCAGTAAGGTTTTTGTAAGGGGCGATGGAGCGCGAAAGGCCTGTGATATGGGTCATCCGGCATTGCGAATGCCTTGACACGGCCCCGGCTCCGCGTATCTTATCTTGCTAGGCAATCTTTTGGGATCTGTCCGTTGGCAATAGTAGTTAGGGGCACGGTTTTGCCGAATCTGGGGTTGTGGGATTCGGGTTGGCCGGATTGGAATTCCAAGGGAAAGCCTTGTCGAACAGGAAGTCGACGGGAACTGGACCGGAGGCGCGGTGCATGCGGACGAGAGTCCGGCAGGCAACCCAGGCGGGTTCAAGTTTCCGCGTCTGCGTCCGTTATGCGGCCGGAACGTTTCCCGGAGACAAATTTATTTCAGGCGCCGGGCCCAGGTCCGGGTGTGCCTGTGCCCGAGCGGTTCGTGGAAGTCGCGACGCCGGGCGGCAAAGGATGAGCGTGGCAATCAGTTTGGCGATGTTCGCGGGTTCGCCCGCGGGTGGGGGAAGCGGCTTATTTTCGTTCCTCCCCTTGTTATTGATCCCGGTACTCTACCTGGTGATGATTCGTCCGCAGCAGAAGCGGCAGAAGCAATGGCAGTCGATGCTAAGCAGCATCAAGGCTGGGGACAAGGTGACGACTTCAGGCGGGATTCGCGGGACAATTCTCTCCATCAAGGACGACGTCATAATCATCAAGGTGGCGCCGGACGGGATCAAGATGGAAATCGCCAAGAGCGCGATCGCGTCAGTGACTACACCGGAGACGTCGGTCTCGTAGGCGGCGTCGTTTTTTAGTTTTGGCATAGAGAATGGAGTGCCTCCGGGCCCTACCTCTCAGAAATCTCGAATAGAGAAGTGAAACGATGAAGAAGAATCTCACAGGCAGAATTTGGCTGATCGTCGCTGTGCTCCTGGTTTGCATTTATGGCATCTTTGGCATACCGCATGGAGTGAGCGGCAAGGCGCTGACAGACGCACTCACAAATCGCATTCACCTTGGGCTAGATCTCAAGGGTGGCGCACACCTGATTTTGCATGTGCAGGTGAGCGAAGCAGTGAGCGAGGAGACCGACAACACCGTTGCTCGGTTGCAACAGGATTTGAAGACCGCCAAGGTGACGTTTACCCGCGTCTTCAAGCCTGATCCGGCGAACAAGCCGACGCTGGTCGAGGTCGACGGGATCGCGCCCGCGAACGCCACGGTGGCGCGGTCCACCTTCGATACCAAGTACTCCACCGAATTCGACGTGAGCAGCGGCGCCAACGGTATGTTTACGCTGACCATGAAGCCGAACTTCCAGAACGATATGGAGAAGCGCACCGTCGCGCAGGCCATCGAGACGATTCGCGACCGCGTGGACTCGCTGGGTGTGAGTGAGCCGGTCATTCAGGAATACAACCTGGGCGCGAATCAGATCCTTGTGGAACTGCCCGGTATCTCCGATCTCGACCGAGTGAAGAGCATTATTCAATCGACGGCGCGCCTGGAGATTCACCCGGTGGTGGGCGGGCCTTATCCTACCGAGCAGGCCGCACTTCAAACCGTGGGCGGGAATCTGCCTCCTGACGAGGAGATTCTGCACTTCTCCGGATCGATCGGGAATCAGTCGGGCGGCGACAGCGTTTACGTCGTGCAGCGCGTAGCCGTGGTGGCTGGAAGCGACTTCCGCTCCGCCGATCCGAATGTGAACCAGAATACCGGGCAGCGCGAAGTCCAGTTCACGCTGACCAACGACGCAGGCGAAAAGTTTTACGAGTACACCAAGGCCAACATCGGGAATCCGATGGCGGTGGTCATGGGCGGTACGGTCCGCGAAGTGGCCAACATCAAGGGTGCGATTCACGATACCGGCGTGATTGAGGGCAGCTTCAGCGAGGATGAAGTGGGCGCGCTCTCCAAGCTGCTTCGTACCGGCGCGTTGCCGGCTTCGCTGGATGAGATCGAGACACGTACCGTAGGCGCTTCACTGGGGGCCGATTCGATTAAAGAGGGCGTCACGGCGGCGATTGTAGGCATGATGGTGGTGATGATCTTCATGCTCATTTACTACCGCGGATCGGGCATTAACGCTGACTTGGCGCTGATCCTGAACCTGCTCATACTGCTTGGATTCATGGGCTACTCAACAGCCACTCTCACGCTGCCCGGCATCGCCGGCGTCATCCTGACTATTGGTATGGGCGTGGACTCCAACGTGCTGATTTTCGAGCGCATCCGTGAAGAAGTGCGAGCGGGCAAGGCGGCTTCGGCGGCAGTTGACCAGGGATTTGCGCACGCCTGGATCACCATTGTTGACACCCACGTAACTACGATTGTTTCGGCGGCCATCCTGTTCCTGTTCGGCACCGGACCAGTGAAGGGCTTTGCGACCACGCTGACCTTTGGTTTGCTGGCCAACCTGTTCACGGCTGTGTTTGTTTCGCGGACGATCTTTGATGCTCACCTGAACAAGATGAAGCCGGGCGAAATGGTTTCGATTTAAGAGGCGTGGAATTGGGGCTGGTTCCCAGACCTCTGAATCGAGATCTGGGGCATCAGACACTTATTTGGAAAGCCGGAGCCCAGTGGGCTTCATGGAAACAGGAAGGTAGAGATTTAAGTGGAATTCTTTCGCGGCGTAAACATCGACTGGCTCGGCAAGAAGTGGTATTTCCTGGCCTTCAGCCTTCTCTTCAGCGTGGCCGGACTCGTATCAATGGGGTGGCATTGGACCCAGACCGGCAGCCCGGTTCCGCTGGGCGTGGACTTCCGCGGCGGCACCGAGGTGCAGGTGCAGTTCGCCAACCGGCCCGACATCGGTGCTATCCGCCAGGCGGTGGACGCGGCCGGAATTCGCGACGCCAAGATCCAGGCTTATGGCGGCGACGTCAACCGCAATGAAGTGCTGATCAGCCTGCCCGAGCAAAAGAATGAGACCAGCCTCGACGCCGGCAGGCAGCAGATTGTGAACGCGCTGCACGCGCACTATAACAACCCATTTCAGGACTCGGGTGTGAAGGTGGACGTGGTGGGGCCGACAGTTGGCCACCAACTCGAGTCAAAGGCATTTTGGGCCACAATTTACTCCCTGATGGGCATGTTGGTTTACCTGTGGTTCCGTTTCCAGCTGATTTACGGTGTCGCCGCTGTGGTGGCCTGTTTTCACGACACTCTCATTACGGTGGGATTCTTCGCTCTGACGGGCCAGGAGATCAGCCTGACGGTGATTGCGGCCATCCTCACGCTGGTCGGCTATTCCATGAACGACACCATCGTGGTCTTCGACCGAATTCGCGAAAATCTGCGCCTGAGCCGCCGGGAATCGCTGCCGGACGTGGTGAATCGCAGCATTAATCAGACGCTGAGCCGAACCGTGCTCACCTCGGGTCTGACCTTCCTCACCGTGCTCTCGCTCTATGTTTTTGGCGGCCAGGTCCTTCGGGGCTTTTCATTTGCACTGGTTGTGGGTATTCTCATCGGGACATATTCGTCGATCGCCATTGCAGCGCCAATGCTCGTGGCCTATCAGCAGTGGCGCTCGAGCAATGGAAAGGCGGTTGTGCTGCCGGCCGCCAAGCGTGTCCGCACGTAGTTTTTTTCTCCGGAATCGCGCTTGGATGCTAACACCCTTTGCATCATTGAGCGATGTTCTGGTATAGGTTGGAGCACGCTGCTGGGAGCAGATTGGGCGTCCGGGAACATTCACGGTTTCCGCGGTGTCTAAATTGAGGTAAGCAAACCCGATCCGAGGCTGGCCTATGTTTGAAGATTCCACGTTTGAATCCGCGGGCAGAATCAGTAAAGCAAGTAAGAGCAAATACTGGATGATGGTGACGTTCATCATCAATGGCTCGATCCTTGTTCTATTGATCCTGATTCCGCTGATCTACCCTGAGGCGCTTCCGAAGGCGATGATGCAGACGCTGTTGGTTGCTCCGCCTCCGCCTCCGCCACCACCGCCACCGCCGCCTCCGTCCGCACCTGTGCATGTGGTGCACGTGCAGTCGGAGATGATGAACAACCAGCTTGTTGCGCCCACCAAAATCCCCAAAGACATCAAGAACGTCGCTGAGAAAGAGGCTCCTCCGTCGAGCTTCGGCGTCGCCGGCATGGAAGGCCTTAACGGCAGCGCGGGTGGCGTTATTGGCGGCCTGTTCGCCAACAACAATGCTCCCAAGGTCAAGGCTGAAGCGCCCAAGAAGGTGAATATCTCAGCTGGTGTCGCCCAGGGAATGCTTCTGCAGAAAACGATTCCAGTCTATCCCCCGATAGCCAAGGCGGCTCGCGTTTCCGGCACGGTAGTGCTGCAGGCGACCATCTCCAAGTCTGGGACAATCGAAAACCTGCGTGTGATCGGCGGTCCTGCGATGTTGCAGCAGGCTGCGATGGACGCGGTACGGCAATGGCGCTACAAGCCATACTTGCTAAACAACGACCCCGTTGAAGTAGAGACCACGGTAAACGTGATCTTCAGCCTCGGCGGATGAGAACTCCGTGGCCCTTTTACCGATTTCGGTAGGAGGGCTTCTTTTTTGGCCTGAATGCGAATCGAAAAGAACCGCATTCATAAAGTATTTCCGGAATAACTGTTGAGCGCAGCAATTCTGCGAAGCTGACGGGCCTTCAACCTGCCGCAGCGAGTGGATTTCCTAGGCCCGACAGCAATTTCCGAGAGCGCCATGCAACCGCAACAAAGCCGTAGTTCACAAGAAAACTCCTTAGGAGGAACGATTCAGTGATTCTCGCTCAGCTCGCACATTTTGCCTCACACACGGTCAGCAGCCTTGCCTTCTTCCAGGAAGAGGGTGGGACAGTCAGCTTTACACCTATGGGTCTCTGGAGTCACATGGGATGGTTGGCTCGTTCCGTAGCAATTCTTCTCTTCATTGAGTCGATCTGGTCCTTGGCTGTGATGATCGACCGTTACCTGTACTTCTCTGCTGCCCGTAAGCAATCGCGCGAGTTTGCGCCCAAGGTTGCTGGCGCTCTGAAGGACAACAAGCTTGAAGAAGCCATCAAGATTGCCGACCGCAACAAGAAGTCGCATCTTGCCGAAGTGGTGACTGCCGGCCTGCAGGAGTTCCGCGTCTCCTCGGGTCAGGCGACCGAAGAGACCATTGCGAGCTCTGAGCGCGCTTTGGAGCGTGCGGAAGCCATCGTGCACGCGAAGCTGAAGAGGGGCCTAAGCGTTTTGGCCACCATCGGCTCCACGGCTCCGTTCGTCGGACTGTTCGGCACCGTCGTCGGCATCTTGAACGCCTTCCAGCAGATCGCCACGCAGAAGACCTCGGGCATCGGCGCAGTCGCCGGTGGTATTTCCGAGGCCCTCGTCACCACGGCGTTCGGCCTGCTTGTGGCTATCCCCGCCGTCATGGCGTTCAACTACTTCACCGGCCGCGTTGAGTCATTCGATGTCGAAATGGATAACTCATCGAGCGAGCTGATCGATTACTTCATCAAGCAGAGCCACAAGCGTTAAGCAAGTGGTAGCCAGCTTGAGCGGGATGCTTCGGAGGGCAGGCGAGAGGCGACTCTCTCCTGCCCGCCAGTTTCGAGCGAGATCCCTCTAAAGCAAGATCACGGTAAGCCGGATGCCCTCCGGGAGCAAAAATTCAAGGCATGGAGCTCCACAATGGGAGTAGCAGTTCGTAATGAAGCGGCCAATGTCAACGCCAACATCAATGTGACGCCGATGGTGGACGTGATGTTGGTGCTGCTGATCATCTTCATGGTCATCACGCCGATGCTCCAGAACAAGGTGTCGGTTGATATGGCGAAGGTGGATAATCCCACGTCGATGCCGGATGCCGACAAGGAAGACGCCATTGTCGTCGCAATCACCCGGGACGGCGGCGTATTTCTGGGGCAGGACAAAATCGCGGTCAGCGAACTCGGCGCACGTGTTCGCGACAAGATCGCCGACAAGCCCGGCAAGACCATTTACGTTCGTGCCGATGCGCGCGCGCAGTTCCGCGCCGTGGAAGACGCGATCGACGCCGTGCGTACCGCTGGAGTTGATGAAGTGGGCCTGTTGACGCAGAAACGCGAACCAGGCGGACCCGCAGGCGGCGAATAGCGATTGCTCTGTCGCATTTAACGATTTTGAGGAACCGAGGAGTTTGAAGCTATGGCAATGTCAATGGGGGGATCGAGTGCATACTCGTCCGACATCAATGTCACGCCCATGATCGACGTTCTGCTGGTGCTGCTGATCATTTTCATGGTCATTGTGCCGGTTACACCGAAGGGGCTGGATGCGCTTGTGCCGCAGCCGCCGAAGAATCCGAACCAGCAGCAGCCGAACGACCGCACCATTGTCGTGCAGGTGCAGGGCAAGGCTGGAACACCGCTGGTTTACAAGATCAACGAGACCGAAGTGGCCAAGCGTGATCTCCAGGCCAGGCTCACCGACATCTATTCCAACCGTGCCGAGCGTGTCATGTTCGTCAAGGGCGATGACGATGTGAATTTCTCGGCTATTGCGGACGTGATCGATATTGCCCACGCGGCAAACGTGGATCACATCGGGATCATGACGCCAAAAATTATGGCAGGTCAGTAAGTCGGCCTGCCGCTGCGAGGCATTTCCCCGGCACGGGGAAGAAGGGAACTTGCGCCATGACGATCAGCAAAGGAATCGAGGGCGGTCTGACTTCGGAAATCAACATGACTCCGATGATCGATGTTCTGCTGGTTCTATTGATTATCTTCATGGTGATTGTTCCCGCGATGCCGCGAGGGGAATCCGCTCTCGTGCCAAGACCGGCCAATGGGCATGAAACTCAGCCATCGGAAGCAGTCGTATTGGAGGTTCTGAAGGGTGCCGGAGATGAAGCCACCTTCAGGATCAATCAGCAGGCCACATCCCGGGCGGAGCTTCCGGCACGGCTTGGAGCCATCTACGCCAATCGAGCCCGGCGCGTGCTTTACGTCAAGGGTGACGACCAACTCAGTTTCAGCCAGATTGCGGAAGTGATCGACATCAGCCATGCGGCTGGTGTGGATCATGTGGGTCTAATGACGCCGAAAGTGTTGAGGGGCTTGTAGCAAGTCGGGGCTGATTTGCGCCCCAAGCTTCCGCAGGCAACTTCGTCCTTGAAGGGGTCCCCAACAGGAGTACAATTCTTTTTCGCCTGGTTTTCGGGAACTCCCGCCGGAGCCAGATTTGATCAAGATCCAGGCGCGCACCGTAATAGGGTCGCCCTGAAGGAGAAGGACAAGGACATGAATCGACCTGCACGAATTACGGCGCTCGCGGTAGCCTTGGGCTGCATGTTGCTCTCCATGAGCGGGTGCAATCGCCTCGCGGCCCGTGACCAATTGAACAAGGGAGTGGACGCTTACAAAGCCGCCCGGTTTGAAGAAGCCATTGGGCATTTCCAAAAGGCCACGGAGTTGGATCCGAGCCTTCCCATGGCCAAGAGCTATCTGGCAACCGCCCTGGCGCAGAACATCGTTCCCGGACTCGACTCACCTGAAAATCTGAAGAACGCACAGCAGGCGATCAGCATATTCCAGGAAGTTCTGGCGAAGGATCCCAACGACGTCAACAGCCTCAAGCAGATTGCCGCCATCTACTTCAGCGTGAACAAGCTGGATGAAGCCAAGGATTGGCAAAAGAAGGTATTGGCAGTTGACGCCAAGGACCCCGAGGCCGCGTACACGATCGGCGTGATCGATTGGACCACGGCTCACAAGAAGGCACTGGCAGTTCTGGTTCCAGCGGGCTTGAATGACGATGGTGAGGGCAATGTGAAGGCGCCCAAGAAGCTCCTGGAGCAGATCGCAGACGAGAACGGCCCTGTAGTCGACGAAGGGCTCAAGTATCTCAATCAGGCTGTGCAGAACCGGTCCAACTACGACGATGCCATGACCTACCTGAATCTCATGTATCGGCGCAAGGCGGACGTGGACTTCAAGGATGCGGCTGCGGTGAAGGACGATGTGGCGCAGGCGAAGGATTGGACTACAAAGGCGATGGGAACTCGCAAGGCAAATGAAGAGAAGAAGGACAAGGGTCCTGGCGGCATCACCATGGACTCGAGCGGAAACCTCAAGTAGCCTCCGCAATTCGCGACTGAACAAGAAAACGGCCTCCGCTTGGCGGAGGCCGTTTTCTTTTCGCGCTTCATACATGGGACCCTTGCGCCGGATATGGCCGATACCTTGGGGCGAAGGGGCAATGGCTGAATTCCGCCAAGGCTCGCGTGGGATAAGAGAAGCACCTTTGGCCGAGGCGTGATTGACATTTTGGACCAGGGGAAGGCGTTCACTTCAACCAGTCTGACCCTGCCAATGGCGGTACGCAACTGCCACAGAGAGCGGTACTATTGAGCACCCTGCTTCAACACCTGCTCGGCAAAGTAATTACGGATTTTGGCATTGTCGTGAAGCATCTCGTAGTACGCATTTTTGAGAAGCTGGGCGTGGCTCTCGCGCAGGCCGGAGCGGATCGTCTGCTGCACGCGGGGGTCGTTGATCTCCCGCTGACCGGCGGGTTCGCGGCCCAGCAGCTTGTAAATTGCGAATCCGAGGAAGTGCCGCCCGGGGGCTGATGCATCGTAGGCGGGAATAATGTCGGTCAACTGGCCCGGCTTCAGCTTGACAATTCCAGCGTAGAGATCCGACTCTGCCTGCAGCTGTGACTCAGGCACAAAACCCATATCGCCTCCATTCGAGGCGAAATTTGCATTCTCGGAGTATTGGGCCGCGAGCGTGCCAAAATCGTCGCCGCTCTGGAGCCTGTTGCGGATATTGTCGATCTCTTTGCGGGCTTCCGCTTCATTCGGCACCCTGCGCGCCTGTTGATTGCCGCTTTGCTGGGGAGAGGTACCAGTCACAACAATCTGGGCAATCTGGTATCGAGGCTCAATGAAATTGAATTCCGATTTGTGGCCGTTGTAGTAGCTCGTGATATCCGCGTCGGTGATGTTGATCTTCGACTCGATTTCCTTGTTCAGCAGCTTGGTGGTGGTCAGTGCCCGCCGAATCTGTTTCTTCAGGTCATCAAGCGACTGTCCACGCGCTTTGAGCTGGCTCTCAAATTCTTCCTTGGTGGAAAGTGCCTTGATTTCCGTGAGCTTTGCGTTCACGTCTTCGTCGCTGGCAACCAAGTTGAGCTTGGCAGCACGCTGCTGCAAGATCTCATCGTCGATCATGCCGCGGAGAAGATTTAGGCGCTGGATGTCGGCTTGCTGCGAGGAGGGGGCCTCGGGAGTCTCGCCGAGGCTGGCCTTGTAGTACTTCTCAAGGTCCGCGCGCATGATTTCCTTGTCGTTGACAGTCGCGACTACATCGGCGCTGGGCGAGGGATGGCACCCGCTTAAGCCAGAAATCAAAACCCCGGCTCCCGCAAGGCAAAGGGCAGATCGACGCGCCCATGAAATCAATTCAGCTTGCAACCTGATCTCTCCTCGGAAGACTAAATGCTTCTGGCACTTAAGGATAACTCCCCGGCACTGCCCGGCGACAGGATATTGGGTGACTTGCAGTGCCGGTCGAAACAGATTGAGCCGTGAGCCGCCAATTTACTGGCCAAATGGCTTGGTTTGGGGCGCGGGGGCAGGAGTTGGCTGGGCAGAAGGCGGCTGCTCACCGGCAGCTTTCAATGCCCGGTCAATGACAGCCCACAGCTGCTGTTCCGGCACGAAGCCCTCGATACGCTCGCCTTCAACAAAGATGGCCGGAGTGCCGTTGATGCCGAGGGTTTCCGCCTCGTGCGAAGAAGCCTTCACCTGCGCGTCGTCCTGTTTGGCAATACAGGCGTCCAGTCGGGGGGCATCAAGCTTGGCAATCGTTGCCTCCTGGCGGGCAATCCGATCGAGCGCTGCGAAACTCTTCGCAGGGTCGCGATCTTCGCCGTTGACCTCCTGGCCGTGCGAATGCAGGTAGTCGACGTAGGTCCAATAAACGGATGTACTCTGCGCGCCCAGGCAATTGGAATCGATCGCCGCACGCATGGCCCAGGGATGCAACTCCACCAGCGGATCGTCCTTGTAAATGAAGCGGACCTTGTCCTTGTAGCGCTCCATTGTGTCTGGAAACAGCGACTGGTGCATGCGCGCGCAATACGGACATTCGAGGTCGTCGTAGTTGATAACCGTAACCTTGGCATCCGGGTTACCGCGAATGGGCCGTCCGGCCACGTCGATATGCAGGGCAGGATCCTTGGCGAGGTCGAAGGTCTCGAGGCGGGCCAATTTGCTGTTGTCCGTGGAGATCATGAAGTCGATTGTGGTGTTCTTCCCGCCCTTGCCGACAACGATCGGAAGCGAGTCGTATCCAGGAACCTGGCTGGGCTTGCGCGCGCCAATCAAAACGTCGTAGGTCTGGGGAATATTGAACTGGGAACGAACCATGACCTCGATGTGGCGCGTGAGGGTTGGGTCGGCGGTCGGCGCGGTTTGGGCTTTACAGCCGGCGGCCAAGGTGATTGCGAGCAGGCCGGCCATGAATCGAATTCGAAACAAAGTGGGATCCTCTCTAAAAAGGATACTCCAGACTGGGGTTCTGAGGAGTAGACGGGGGAAAAGCGAAAAGGAACTCTAATAGGCTGGAGGAGCGGCCGGGTCCCGGAAGACGGAGTTGGAGCGCCGGATGTCGCCAACAGATCCGAAGTTGGCCAAGGTAAAGCTATAGAGGTATTGGGTTTCGTCGCGAACCGAACCGAGGGCGAATCGCCGGTAGCCCACGGTCAGCCCGCAGCAGTTCCAGTTGTATACGGCCTGAATGCCACCGTATTGCAGCGATCCGTGAACAAAGTCGTACCCGCCGTTTGCAGCCAGGTTGAAGCCGGTTGCATTGGGTTTGCCGATTTGGAGAAACGGATTGAACTGCTGGCTCTGGACCAGTGCGGCGGAGCTGCCCTTCTCGTCCACTGCATTGAGCAGCGAGTGCCCAAGACCGACGGTCGTGTTGCCCCAGCTGTAGCCGGCGAAGATATTATCCGCACCCAGGCGGCCCGCCTTCGGATCGTAGTCCAGGTCCCACTGGATGCGCAGGTTCTCGATTGCATTGAAGCGCATGCGGGAGATCACCGGTGACAGGTTGCGAGGCTCGGTGAGGAATGCGATGCCGGTCAGGTCAAGCGTACTGTCGAATACGTTGCGACGGTCTGGAATCAGCGCGCCGCCGAACGTGGGGTCAAGGTAGTACTTTTGCGCAATCTGCCAGCTTGCCCACTCCTGCACATGCGCAGGGCAATTGCCGGACTCGGACTCGGCACAAGGCTGAGGGTTCTTTGGGCGGACGAAGAAGCGCTGGGTAACGGAGAAGCCCACCTCGTTGGTGTCCGTGGCGATATCCGTCGTATCCACCAGGAGCACATTGCGCGCGGTGCTGCCAATTCCGCCCACGAAGTGCCAGTTGAGTTCGGGCTCAATCACATGGCGCAACTGCCGGTGGCCGAGAGTAAAGCCGCGCTCAAGGGTCGGAGGACGGATATCAACCGCAGCTTCTCCGTAGATGCGGTGAAGGACGTCATGCGTGACGACAGGCGTGCCTCCCCTGGCTCCGGAAAGGTCGGGCATCTGGCTTCCGGAGTAGAAGGTAGCCCGCAATGCGGCCTCTGGAACAATGCTCCAACCGCCGGCCAGCAGTGGCAACGACAGGTGCGGGTAGAGGTCGATGCGGCCCAGGTTGTGCGCGTGGAAGTTTGGTTCCGACCGGCCGAGGTGACTAATGGAGGAATCAAATCCCCAGTAAACGGGCGCAGAGCCGAGTGGGCGGTCGACCACGTCATAGCGCAGGCTCGGCAGGCGGAGAATTCTCACTTCGTCGCCTGCAGTGGAATCGGCGAAGGATTGAAGGCGTGACACGTCGACCGAGGGGATAATCCCGTTGTGCGTGTGGGTATACGAAACGTCGCTCTTCACCTCAGAACTGACGGCCTGCCAGTAGTTGTCGTTAAAAACGAGTCGGTAGAGATAGCGAGAGAGATACTCGACATTTCCCGCGATCCGATCTTCCGGCGAAAGGTCTTGGCGCCCCACCGCAACCATGTCGATTCCTCCCTGGTTGACGAGGGCCATCTGTCCCGCCTGCGGCCCCGTCGTCTGCAACTGCTGGTAGCCGCGGTCGAACAGGGCGTTCCACCGCGCGGTCAGGTGATCGAGTCCAGCGCCCCTGTAGCGGAAGTCTCCATTTGGCGCCCAGCCGCGCTTGCTGTAGTACTCGCTTCCAACGACCATGTCCATGCTGCGGTTTAGGACGAAGTAGACCTGCTCACCCATGGTGTAACCGCGGATGGTGGAGTTGCTCAAGTTGGGAATCAGAAAGCCGCTCTGGCGCCCGCTTTCGTCCACCGGATGGCGGAGATAGGGAAGGTAAAAGAGCGGAACTCCCAGGAACTTGAAATAGGTGCTCTTGGTGGAGGCCTGTCCGTTTTCAACCACGATGGAGTGTGCGATGAGTTGCCAGTCGGGATGGGGGAGGCGGCAATTGGTCATCGAGCCGTCCATGACGCGGTAACTGCCTTTGGCCGTTTGCAGCAACACGCGGGCGTGAATGATGAACGGATTGGGAGTGGAATAGACCACGGTGCGTCCCGTATTGCGCACGCCCATGGTGCCCGTCACATCGTAGAAGCGGGCGGTGTGGGCGTTGAGGCGCATTTCGCCTTTGGAGGCGGTGATATTGATATCTTCAGGCCCCCCGGTTACGCGCAGATTGCCTTCGGCGACAACTTCGCTTGTCTCGCGATTCCACACCACCTTGTCGGCGCGAAAAACGTAATCGCGATAGCGAAAATCTTCAACTCCATCGAGCGTGAGGATGTTGCCAACCCAATGTTGCCGGTCGGCCTTGTAGCTGACTGGAGTGCCGTCAGGCGAGGCAGGCTCGGGTTGTGCAATGGGCAGAGCTTCTTGTCCTGGATCGTCAGGCAATAACTTAGAGGGTAGCTGGCTGCTCGATTCAGTGGGATTCGTATCAGATTGCGCAGGGGGTAACGCATTGGTCAACGTCTGCCCTGTTACAAGGCAGTGACAGAGGATCATCATCGTGATACACAGAAAGTTGCGAGGACGCATTCCGAAGACCAAGGCCAGCATAGCAAATCGCCGCATTGCTCTCTTTCTCAAGGCATAGTGCTTCGCAGCTCTGACGGCAAGCCAACCCGGCATCCGTGCCCGAACGAGTCATTCGGTCCAGGCCATGTTTTTATCTCTCTTCCGAAACCTCCAACCCTCGTTCGGGATCAGTGCCTGCCAGCTGCCGCTTTTGATGAAGCGGAAGCAAATTGGCGGCGATCGATCGAGAACGGATAGACGCGAAGAGACGCAGTAGAAGGGATCCTCCAGTTGAATACACAGCCGATAAAGCCCGCGTGGAAACAGGAAGTAAATCAGCGTCTGGCCGAGCACAAAAACCGCAAGGGAGCGCTAGGCGCGTCAAACCAGCAGGTGGTGGCACCGCCGCCGGGAACAAGCCGTGCCGCAGAAGCCGCAGCGCGGGTGGCCGCGCGCTATGCCAAGGCTCCCAGCTATACCGAGATGCAGGCCGAGGAGGCGCGCGCCGCCGTGCGTGTGGCAGAGATTGCCACCCAGGTGGCGATTGAGGCGCAGACCGCTGCAGAATCCGCGCTTGCCGAACTGCACGCTGCCTCCGTGGAGCAGCCCACGCGCGGTCCGGCCGTCATCGAGAGCATCACGCGATCAATAGTTGCCGAAGAGGCAACGCGCGCTCCTCAGCCCATGCTGGAGTGGGTTGATGAGGTGTCGGAATACGCATCGGGCGTTCCCGTCGAGGAGGCCCGTCGCGAAGATTCTGTCCGTGTTACGCCTTCAGAACCCCTTTCCGTCGAGACGCAAAAGATGGTCGACGGGCAGACCTTCAATATTCGCTGGGAAGCAGATTTGCCGGCTCGCGCCCTTAAGATGCCTGCTCCGGCTCGCGTGCAGGATGACTTTGAACTTAACGTGGAAGACTGGTGGACTCCAGCGCGCGTGAACGCCACGCTACACAGCGAGCCCATTGAGGTGGATGCGTCGGAGCCGCATGCCAACCTGGTTCAGTTTCCGCGTGAACTTGTGGCAGCGCGCAAGGTTCGTCCGCGCCTGGCCGCCTCGAGTGTTGCAGATGATTACGAAGCGCAATTGAGCATCTTTGAAGTTGATCCCGGAACCATCTCAACCGAGCCCACGACAGAGCAGCTCACTGAATCGTCCCCTGAGGCGTGGAGCGGAGTTGGCTGGTCGGGCATGGAACTCGACGCGCATCCTGTTCGCGCGGAGGTGCCTTACGTCGAGGCGCCTGGGGTGCACGGCCCTTACCTTGCGCCTCTCGGGCTGCGCTTGATGGCGATGGCTGTGGATGGGGCGCTCATCCTGGCGTCATTCTTTGCCGCGGCGTTGTGGACGATGTCGAAGTTGACTCAGCTTCCTTCCCTAAAGCCGATGGAAGCGATTCTTGCGGTCGGAGTCATACTCACGGGATTCGCGTATCACTGGTTTTTCTTCAGGGTGGCCGGTACGACGCCGGGAATGTGGTACGCAGGCACCGCACTCTGCACGTTCAACGACGAAGTTCCCACCCGAGCGGAACTCGAGTACCGGCTTCGCGCCATGGCACTTTCCCTGCTGCCGGTAGGAATTGGCATGGTGTGGTCGGTGTTCGACGAAGACCATCTCAGCTGGCACGACCGGATTTCTGGTACCTATCTGCGCAAGCGGTAATTCGGATCGAAAAATGCCTCATCGCGCGCGATAAAGCCGCTACTTTACCATGTCAAAGCGCGCAGTGCGCTGACTCCTGCGCCAATCAGGGCGGTGTTATCGTCGGGCGGCAGCACTTCCAGCGAGAAACTGATCAGCGGGCTCATCTTGACCATGGTCTCGAGATGGGCGCGCAGCAGGTCAAGTTGCAGGAAGCCTACGTTGTGTCCAGTGAAATAAAATCGGCCGGGCCCGGCAAGATGGATGAATGAAGCCGTGGCTGCTGCGAGTGCGCGATGCCACAGGTCGACGAAGTCTCGGCAGCGCTCGTCCCCGTTCTTGGCGGCAGCAAAAACTTCTTCCGGTTCCTTGTCGAGAAAGCGCAGGCGCATGGCGCGGTAGCCCATGATGCCTTCGAGGTGACCAACACCCCCGCAGCCGCAGAAGCGTTCCTTGGGATCGAGCGTGACGGTGATGTGACCGCCTTCCCACACGCCCTCAACATACGGCCAGCGACCGTATCCGATGCCGTTGCCGATCGTCCACACGCGGGTGAGTTTATTGAGCTGACCGCGGGTCGCAGCCACGCCTGCGGCGATGGCATCTGCGTCATTAGCAATGTGAACCGGCGCCGTGATTCCCCGCTCCGCGAGCACCTGCGCAAGTTCCTGCCCGAGATGCATACCTTTGAGCTGAGTCAGGTTGGGGCTGTCTTCCACAACTCCGTGTCGAACTATGCCCGGCACCGCTACGCCGATGGCCTCCACGGGCTTTTCGCCCCGGGCAGCCAGGTCCACAATTTGCGATGCGAGAATCTCAACGATCTCGCCGCCAGGGAGGGAGCCCAGGGCGTCGACCTCAGACAAGTCGGCGGGAAAACACACCGGCGTGCCTACAGGCTTGTGGTCCTCCAATCGTCCGGCCACGATATGTTCGGTCATCACTACGCCGATCGCCGTTGTCATTGTGTTCCTCCCTGCCCGCTGGTCTGTGCTGACCGGCTGATTTCTTCTGAAGCTTCACGGGTCTGATCTGCTCAGCCTTGATCCATTCAGCCTTGATAGCGAGACAATCGACCCAGGCCGTTGAAGGCCGCCGCCTTGTAGCACTCCGCCAAGGTTGGATAGTTGAACACGGTCTGGATGAAGTAATCCATGGTGCCCCCGAGCGTCATCACGGCCTGCCCGATGTGAACCAACTCGCTGGCGCCTTCGCCGATGATATGGACGCCAAGAACCTTGCGCGTGTCACGATGAAATACCAATTTGAGCCGCCCCGTGGTGTCGCCACGAATCTGTCCGCGCGCCGTCTCGCGGTAGTAGGCCATGCCCACTTCGTAAGGCACGTCTTCGTCGGTCAACTGCTCCTCAGTTTTGCCGATAAAGCTGATTTCGGGAATGGTGTAGATGCCGTACGGATAGACGCTGGGATTCGAAGTCGTGGTGGTGTCGCCGAAGGCGCGATGGGCAGCGATGCGTCCTTGCTCCATCGAAACAGAGGCCAGGGCAGGGAAGCCGACTACGTCGCCTACGGCATAGATGTTCGGGACCTTGGTGCAGAAATTTTCGTCAACAGGGATACGCCCGCGCGGGTCGGCTTCGACGCCGGCGGCGGCAAGGTTCAGATCGTCCACTGCGCCCTGGCGGCCAACTGCGTAGAGCAAGGCATCGCCGGAGATGCGTTTTTTGCTTTCGAGATTCGCAACCACGGTGCCGTCCGGAAGCTCTTCCACGCTCTGCACCTCTTCACCAAGCCGCAGCGTGACGCGGCTATCGCGGAGGTGATAGCTCAGCGCCTCCACAATTTCCTGGTCGGCGAACTCGAGCAGCTTGTTTCGCTTCTCTATGATGGTGACGCGCACGCCAAGGATCGCGAACATGCATGCGTACTCAACGCCGATCACGCCGCCGCCCACCACAATCAGCGTGCGCGGCAATGTGGGCAATTCGAGAACCTGGTCGCTGTTGATGATGGTGCGGCCATTGATGGGCACTTTGGGAGAAGTCGAGGGCCGTGTACCAACTGCAATGATGACCTTTTCGGACTCAAGCGTGTTATCGCCCGTTGGTCCTTCCACCAGCACATGCGTTGGATCGACAAAGTGGGCGACACCGTGGACGACGTCGATTCCGTTGCGCGAGAGTTGCGCCTCGGTCACGTCGACTTCGGTCTTGATCACGGCCTGCACCCGGAACGCCAGGTCGGCCATGGTGATCTTTTCCTTGACCCGGTAATTAATGCCGTAAACATTCCGGTAGTTGTACCCGGAGAGATGCAGCACGGCCTCGCGCGTGGTCTTGGAGGGGATGGTGCCGGTGTTGATGCAGACGCCACCGACCACCGCGCGCGACTCAACGACAGCGACCCGCTTCTTCATCTTGGAAGCGGCCACGGCGGCGCGCTGTCCGGAAGGTCCGGAGCCGATAATGGTGAGGTCGTACCTGACAGCGCTCATGCGAATCTCCCCCATTTACGAGCGATCAGCCCTGCCCGCGGCGCATCCAGCCGGTGACCGGTAGGTCCACATCCGGAGGCTACCATAGCGCACCGCGGCGAAGTATTAGAGCAGCATGGGTGATGCGCGAGACGTTCAGGCGATAGGCGGGTTCGCCCTCCAGGATCGTGTCTGCGTGTAATTCACTTTGCGAACTTCCTGGCCTGTCGCATGCCCATGAGCTTGGTGTCGATCGAACCTCGCATCGTGGAGCGTTCTTGCCTGTACTCGGATAAATCGATATTCTTGGCCCGCCCCGCGTCAAGCGAAAAAGCGGAGGCAAGAGGCCATTCATGCCTGTTCATCGTTCCTGCCGCCTGTTCTACTTCATACTCTCCGGTTCGATCTTGATCGCGTCGGGCCTGCATCTTGCAGCGCAAAACGCTCCTGCACCAGCCAAGCCAGCTCCCGCGCCAGCCAAGGCCGCCCCACCCGCGTTTCAGCCTACGCCGGAGATGCTGGCCATACAGGCGGCTTCAGAAAAAGAGCACCAGCGCGTGATGAACGAACTCGGCATCAAAGAGCTGCGGCCTCCTGTGGACAGCACTCAGGACTCGCCGCATCCCGTGAATTACAACGAATCGAAGGCCAACCCCTACAAGACTCTGCCCGATCCGCTGGTGATGAACGATGGCACGCCGGTGACGACGGCGAGCCAGTGGTGGAGCAAGCGTCGACCGGAGATCGTTGAGCTGTTCGATCGCGAGATGTACGGGCGCGCGGCTGCGAACGTGCCCAGGGTGAAATGGGAGTTGGTGAGCACCACGCCCGGCAAGAATGGCGACGTTGCGATCATCACGAAGAAGCTCATTGGCCACACTGATAACTCCGCCGATCCCGATATCAAGGTGGAACTTGAACTGGAATTGAGCACACCCGCGGATGCGAAGGGGCCGGTGCCGGTGATCATGGAACTCGGCTTCAGCAAGGAATTTCTGGAGATGCTGAAGAAGCGATTTCCGCAATTTGCCGCCGGAGAAAAAGGCCCGACGTGGCAGCAGCAGGCGCTCGCGCTCGGTTGGAGTTATGCGGAATATGTTCCTGTGAGCGCCCAGCCAGACAGCGCGGGCGAAATGACCAAGGGCATAATCGGACTCGTCAACAAGGGCAAGCCGCGCAAGCTTGACGACTGGAGCGTTCTGAAGGCGTGGGCATGGGGCGCGAGCCGTTGCCTCGATTACTTCGAGACGGATGCGGCGGTAGACGCGAAGCAGGTCGCGATTGCAGGCCACTCGCGCTACGGCAAGGCGTCGCTTGTGGCCATGGCTTACGACCCACGTTTTGCCATCGGCTACATCAGTTCTTCCGGCCAGAGCGGCGCCAAACTTTCTCGCCACATCTTCGGGGAGCAGGTGGAGAATCAGGCTGGCTCCGCTGCGTTCCACTGGGTTGACGGCAATTTCCTAAAATATGCAGGCCCGCTCACAACGGGTGATCTGCCCGTCGATCAGCATGAGCTGATTGCCCTGGTCGCACCGCGGCCCGTATTCATCTCTGGTGGCAATTTCGAAGGAGATGGCTGGGCCGATCCAAAGGGCATGTTCCTCGCGGCAGCAGCCGCTGGGCCCGTTTACCGTCTGCTCGGCAAGAAGGACATGGGGACCACTGTGTTCCCACCGATGGAAACGCCACTGATCGATGGTGACATTGGATACCGGCAGCACTCGGGCGGTCATACGCCGGGGCCGAACTGGCCCACATTTCTCAAGTTTGCCAGCCGCTATTTGCATGGACCCGGCCAAAGCCACGCGAGCATCGGTGCTCCTGTTCATCTGACCGCGCCAGACGATCGTGAGCGATTGATAGGCTTGCTTGGCCTCAAGGATTCGCAGATGCGTCGCCCGCCCGCAGGAGACGCGCGTGATCCCAACGCAACCAACTACGACCTGGCCAAGGCGAATGTGTATCCCAATCTGCCCGACCCTTTGCTGCTGAAGAACGGCCAGAAGATCACGAGCGAAGATCAATGGTGGTCCCTGCGAAGGCCGGAGATTGTCGCCGATTTTGAGCGTGAGATTCTTGGCCGCGCGCCGCCCAATCTCCCTGCTGTTCGATGGGAAGTCATCAGCACCACTCCAGAAAAATACGGTGGCGTGGACGCGATTACCAAACGGCTCGTGGGCCATGTGGACAACTCTCAAGCACCGCAGATTCCGGTACACATTGATCTCCTGCTTATCACCCCCGCCCGCTCCCCCGGCCCCGTTCCCGTGATCCTTGAGCTCGCCTTTGCGAAGGATTTCCAGCGCGAAATGGCTCGGCCGCTTCCAGAGCCGCCTCCCGCAGGCACCGTTGGCGAATGGGGCGTCGATGGCCGGGCTGCGCTGGCCCTTGGCTGGGGATTTGCGGTGCTGAATCCAGTGAGCTTTCAAGCCGACGATGGCGCCGGACTCACCGACGGCATTATCGGGATGATGACCAAAGGGCAGCCGCGCGGAGTTAACGATTGGGGCACCTTGAGAGCCTGGGCCTGGGGAGCGAGCCGCGTCCTCGACTACCTCGAATCAGACCCGGCGGTGGACGCGCGCCAAGTGGGCATCGAGGGACACTCGCGTTTCGGCAAGACCGCGCTGGTTGCCATGGCTTTCGATCGGCGCTTCGCGATCTGCTATTCGAGCTCGTCGGGCGAGGGCGGCGCAAAACTCTATCGCCACATTTTTGGAGAGCAGATGCCGAACCTGGCTTCGCCATTTTTGTACCACTGGTTTGACGGCAATTTTCTTCGTTATGGAGGACCGCTTACGCCGAAGGATCTTCCAGTGGATGCGCATGAACTGATCGCACTCTCCGCGCCGCGGCCCGTGTTCATCGGCGGAGGCTCAAACAGCGGAGACGGCTACGCCAACCCCGCAGGCGACGCGTGGGCCGATCCTGGAGGCATGTTTTTGGCCGAAGTGGCTGCCGGACCGGTGTACCGATTGCTGGGCGCGAAGGACCTTGGAACCGCGGAATTCCCACCCGTCGAGACTGCCGTTGCGACCGGCGATCTCGCGTTTCGCCAGCATCCGTTTGGCCACACACCCGCGCCGAATTGGCCCGCATTCCTCGACTTCGCCAGCCACTATCTGCATGTGCCGGTTTCTGCGCCCGTGCTGGCGGAGTCGAAGAGCAGTCGCTAGGCTGGAGCGATGCCGCGTTGTTTCAGGATTTCCATAATGTCGGAGTGGGCGAGATAGAGAAGAATCCGAAACGTTTCAGATCCTGCATCAATGAGGAAGGTCGATTCGACCAGAACATGTTCGGGTTCAGCAGAAGGGCGCTCGAATGTGAGGCGCCATCCAGTGCGAGCCAATACATATCGCGCGTCGAGCCAAGTTTGTTGCAAGCTCGTGAGCTCCGTCGATCGGCAACCCATGCTTTCGAAGAGCTTGTATCGTTTTGGCAGTGCGAGGGCGAAGTCGCTGGCGCGAACCGGTTTTTCGCCCTGAAGGCCGGCCGCCAGAAACACATCCGCGAAAAATGCGATGAGTTCGGGCACATTTCCCTTGTCGGTGTGGAAGGCGTATTCCTCAAAGAAGCGCTCGATTGGGGTGGTGTTACTTTTCATGGTGTCCTCCAGGCCTGCGTTGCATAGTGGACATCAGAACTCGCAGGCACTTTAGTATTATATCAAATTTAGCGACTAAAGTCAATTGAAATGAACGGCTTGCGGGAGGATGGCAGCTCATGGGAGAACGCGAAAAGGAAGAAATACTTCGCATGTTGGCCGAGGGAGACGGCGCTCTTCATCAAGCCGTCGCGGGAATCCGCGACAGCGAAGCATCGCTACACTCGGTCGACGGTGGATGGTCCGTGCTCGATTGCGTGGAACACGTTGCGATTACCGAGCGGGCCTTGCTCGCCGGAGTTCAGAAGGCCAAGCTTGCGGATGGCCCACAGCACAATCCAATCCGCGAAGCCAAGATTCTGGATCGTGCCCTCGATCGAACGCGCTTCATCGCCGCGCCGGACCCTGTGATTCCCGCGGGCCGCATGGGATCGGTGAGCGAGGCGCTGGCGAGTTTCGAAGCTGCCCGCGCGGAAACGATCCGCTGCGTCGAGGAGTTCGACGGCGATCCGCGCAGTTGGATCACAAACCACCCGCTGGTCCGGAGCCCAGTCAACTGCTACGAGATGTTTCTGATGGTCGCGCTGCATCCAAAACGCCACGCGCAGCAGATCGCCAACACCAGGGCTGCGCTGGCGCATTGACGCGCGGGTCCCACGGTCTTAGGCTCAAACCATGGGGCTCAAAGTATGGAATTCAAAGTAAGCGAACTGGAACGGGACCCGATCGACTTCGACCTCCAGTTCAAGCCTGGAACAATCGATTTTGGCGAAGAGGCTCAGCAGACCGGCGCCCTGGCCAGTGAAGGCCGTGCCGAAGTGTTGCACGAGCATCGTGGACCTAAGGATATAGTCGCCGACATCCGTCTCAAGGGGAGCTTCGAAGGGGATTTCGAGATTCCCTGCGCCCGCTGTGTCGAGCCGGTGGCTACGCACCTCGATGGAGAATTCGACCTGCTTTTCCGGCCGGCTGAAGCTGATACCGAGGCCCCGGAACGGTCGATTACAGCGCCGGAAACCGAAATCGGGTATTATCAAAAAGACAGTCTGTTGCTTGAAGATGTGCTGCGGGAGCAGGTGCTTTTGTCTCTGCCGGTCAGGACGCTGTGCAAGCCTGACTGCAAGGGACTTTGCCCGCGCTGTGGCCAGAACCGCAACAGCCAGGATTGCTCCTGCGATGAGGGTCCGAGTGACCCCCGCTGGGAAGCACTGGCCGGACTCCGCGGCCGGATCAAGTCCTGAGAAATTCACCACTCAAGATTGAGGGTGTTTCGCTCGCGCCGGGCGGCGGGAAAGGTCGGCTGCGGACTTTAAGCTGCTGGCCGGGCGACGACACCGAAAGGAATTGCACCATGCCTAATCCGAAACGACGCCACTCCACGCGCCGCACCGCCCTCCGCCGCTCCCATGACTTTTTGACGGCCGTCGGGGTCTCCGAGTGCCCCAATTGCCACGAGAAAAAGCTGCCTCATCGCGCCTGCGCCAAGTGCGGCGAATACAAGGGCCGCGCGGTTCTCGACGTCAAGGAAGCCAAGTAGTTTCCGAGAGAGCGGCATAATGCTCATCGATATTGCGCTGGACGCATTCGGCAGCGACAAGGCCCCCGAGCCTGAGATTCGGGGCGCCATTCTTGCCTGCCGCGCCCTCCCGGTTCGGGTCCATCTCATCGGGCCGGAAGCCGAGTTGCGTGACCTTCTCGACGAGCACCTTGAAAACGAAGATCTGCCCATAGTCATTCACCATGCGTCCGAGCGGATTGGCATGGACGAGAAGGCCGCGCACGCTGTCCGCAGCAAGAAGGACAGCTCCATGCGCGTCGGGCTCAAGCTGGTCCGAGAG
>JANXQR010000296.1 GCA_025353435.1 Acidobacteriota bacterium
ACTGGTCAACAAAGCAAAGCACCATGCCCGTCCTGGCCATGGGATAAATTTTGTTCGCACCCACCAGCGAGGGTTTTACCGCGCGCTTCTTGAAGTTGGCCAGAATGTCAACTACCGGAAACTGCCCCTGTGCGATGCCAAGGGTCGTCACTTCATCGGTGTCGGCCTTGGGACGGAACAGCGCAAACGCCAGCTGATCCACGTCGTGGTTGTCGTTCAAGCCGGACTTCCGCAGTGCTTCGTCGAACTGCTTCAGCTCCGGCGGCATCACGCGCTCGCGCAGATCCATGGCCGTCGGCGAGTTCTGCATCGCACGATAATCGATCACAACCAGCTGCTGCACGTCCTTTGGAATAGCCCCGCGGGCATCAGACGATAACTGTGAAGCATTTGCTGAAACTGCCGCCAACAGAAAAAGGGCGGAAACTAAGGCCGGAACTGCAATTCTCATGGTATTTCTGAACAATTTCTTCCTCCAGGACCGCTCAATTCCAAGCCACACGGAGCACTCTGGCCCCTCAAATGCCGCTCGCAAACCGCAGTCCTTCTCAATAATTCTACCTTCTAGCCAATTAGACACCGATTACCGAATTCAGTCGCTCATCCCTTGCCCGGCCACACCAACGGATGTTCCAGCCGGCGCTCAAGGATCTTGGCCGCCGGATCAAACTCAATTAATTGACGCATCCACTCGCAGTCCCGCTCGCAGGCCGCCTCCGGAATCAGGCCAATCACTTCGCCCTCAACCGGCGCGGTTTTGTGCCGCAGCGCCAGCCGTGACACGTTGTCGAACACCTGCGATATCGGCGTGGCGCCAAAGTCCGTGATGTTCATCGAAAGCTGCGCTCGGCCGTGTGCCAGCACCCCCATCGCTTTCACGCCCTTCATGCCGCCGCCTGCCGCGCGAACTTCCTTGGCAATCGCGCGCACCAGCGCCACGTCTGTCGAATCGAAGTAAATGTTGTATGCCACCAGGAACTTACGGGCACCCACAGCGCAGGCTCCGGCAGTTGGATGCAGCCCGGGACCGCCCACATCGGGTCGCCTGGAAGCATCCTTTCTCGAAGCCTCCCGCAGCTCCTCGAACTGCCCGCGCCGCACTTCCTCAAGATTGGCCCGATCCGGCCTGGCTGCCGCCGACTCGTAAAAGTACACCGGCACACCATAGCGCCGCCAGATTTCCAGCCCGGCCTGGCGCGCCAGTAGCGCACACTGCTCCAGCTTGATTCCAGAAATGGGCACAAACGGAATCACGTCGGCCGCACCGATGCGCGGGTGAACACCATGCTGCACGGTCAGGTCGATCAACTCCGCAGCCTTGCCTGCCCCTCGAATTGCCGCCTCAACTACCGCCGCCGGTGCACCGGCAACCGTCACCACCGAGCGGTTGTGGTCCGTGTCCATCGACCAGTCCAGCAGATGCACCCCGTCCACGCACATGGCCGCAACAATTGCTTCCACCTTGCGCGCGTCGCGGCCCTCCGAGAAATTCGGAACGCACTCGATGATCGGAGCAGTTGCTGCTCCGGCCTTCGTCTCGGCCTGGTTAGTTATCGCCAAAACGTGTAGCCCACTTGGATCTGAAAGCTGGCATTCACACCAGGGTTGTGGTCGCCCAGGGAAGCTGACGAAATATGCACGCCGTTTACGCCCAGGTCGATCGACCGCCGTGAGCGAAGAAAGTAGTGAACCCCGATCCCACCCTGCGGCGAGAAGTTCCACACCGACGTCGCTCCTGGGATTCCATGCGGCACCAGCACGTCCGGCGGAAACTTGTGCGTGGTGTAAATCAGTCCGCCCGCGCCCTGAAACCACGGTTGAATGCGCTTCGACTTGGTCAGAAAATTCCACCGGAAGATCACCGGCATGATGCTGGCGCCGTAGTACGTTCCACCACCCACCGGAGCCGTGTACGTCGCGCCATGAAACGTGAAGGTCTGGATGTGCGGCGCCGGCGTGTATGCCTGCCACAGCGGCATCACGCTTCCGGCCAGCTGAAACTGTCCGCTCAGAATGCCCGCGTGCAGCACCGGTGTGAGCGTCTTGCCAACCTCGAAGCCGGCCCAGAGAAAATTGAAGTCGGAGCGGTCGCCGACGCCCTTGCCCCAGTTGATAAAGGGGCCCATCTCCCAGCTCGGCTTATCGCGAACCTCTTCGACCGGACTGATCGGCTGGAAGTAGGTTCCACCGCCGTCGGCTTCCCCGACCTTCGAGGTCAAGTGAGTTTGCGCAGAGACAGTCGAGATCAGGGCACCAATCAGTAGAAAATACTTCAAGCTTCGGATCAACGTTCGTTCCTCAGAGAATCCCATCATGGGACTTGGCAAGTGAAGATTCCATAGAAAAGGCCGCCGAATTTGGCGGCCCCTTCAGCAATACTGCCGAACCACCCCTCAGCCAGCCACCTGTTCCATCTGGTCGGCGCTCATGTCGAAGTTCGAATACACATTCTGCGTATCGTCGAAATCCTCCAGCGCTTCCAGCAGCCGCATCATCTGCTTGGCACCGGCG
>JANXQR010000417.1 GCA_025353435.1 Acidobacteriota bacterium
CGACATGGTGCCCAACCACATGGGCATCGATTCGCCTTGGGTGGTCGAGCATCCGGATTGGTTCATCGGGCGCTGGGAATCACCCTATCCCGCTTACAGCTATGATGGGCCCGACCTCTCCGCCGACGGTCGCGTCGAGATCAAGATCGACGACCACTACTTCACCCAGACCGACGCCGCTGTCACCTTCCGTTGTCGCGACAAATCGAGTGGCGAAACCCGCTACATTTACCACGGAAATGACGGCACTAGCTTTCCGTGGAATGACACCGCGCAGCTCGACTATCTAAATCCCGCGGTTCGCGAGCAGGTCATCCAGACCATCCTTCATGTCGCGCGCCTCTTCCCGGTGATTCGCTTTGACGCCGCCATGACCCTGGCTAAGCGCCACTTCCATCGCCTCTGGTTTCCAGGGCCGGGCTCGAGCGGCGCCATCCCGTCGCGTGCCGAATACAGCATGAGCCAGGCCGATTTCGACCGTGCCATGCCCGCTGAATTCTGGCGCGAAGTGGTTGACCGCGTTGCCACCGAAGTCCCGGGCACGCTGCTGCTGGCCGAGGCCTTCTGGCTCATGGAAGGCTACTTCGTACGCACTCTTGGCATGCATCGCGTGTACAACTCGGCGTTTATGGTGATGACGCGTGACGAAGACAACGCCAAGTACCGCTCCGTTATCAAGAACACGCTCGAATTCGACGGGGACATCATGAAGCGCTACGTAAACTTCATGTCCAACCCCGACGAACGCACCGCCATCGACCAGTACGGCAAGGGCGACAAGTCATTCGGCGTCGCCGTGATGATGTCCACGCTGCCCGGCCTGCCCATGTTCGGACACGGTCAGATCGAGGGCTATACCGAAAAATATGGAATGGAGTATTACCGCCCGCGCTATGACGAGACGCCCGACTGGTGGCTCATCGAGCGGCATGACCGCGAGCTCGCTCCGCTGCTCAAGCGCCGCTGGCTCTTTGCGGAAAGCTACAACTTCCTGCTCTACGACTTCTTCCAAGACTCAGGCGCAGTCGACGAAAACGTCTTTGCCTACTCGAACCGCGTCAACGATCAGCGTGCGCTCGTTGTCTTCAACAATGTGTACGGTTCCACGCAGGGCACCATTCGAATATCGGCTGCCTTTGCCGACAAGGGTTCCGGCCAACTCCTCCAGCGCTCATTGTGGGAGGGCCTGGGCCTCGGCGATCGCGGCTCCATTCTCTCCTTCCGTGACTCGCTCACAGGTCTCGAATACCTGCGTCGTGCCCATGAGATCGCCGATCGCGGCCTCAGGCTCGAGCTCCACGCTTACCAGAGCCACGTCTTACTTGACTGGCGCGAACTCCACGCTACAGCCGGTAAGCCATGGGATCGACTCTGCGATCACCTGGGTGGTCGTGGCGTTGGGAGCCTCGATGACGCATTGATCAATCTCGAACTGCGCCCCATGCACGATGCGCTGCGGGCAGCTCTTGATCCGCACCTTGTCCACATGCTGGCCGACCTTGCCGAGCCTGCGCCAATTGCAGGCGCCCCCGCAAAGAAGACCAACAGCAAGGCGCAGATCGCCTTCTTCGAGCGTGCCTGGTCCACTTGCGCGAATCTCCTCACCGCTGCGCTACCTGCCTTCCCTCGACGCGGTGGAAACAGCAGTACTGTCCCTGTTTCGGATGTAGACTCGATCGCTCCGGTGTTCCGCAAACTCGTTCGTGGCGCCACCCTCCTGCCATCGATGGAGGCGCTTTTCCCAGAAAAGTGGCCAGCCCGCGCCCGCCGCATGCTGCCCAACGCAAATCCTCAGCTGCCGTCGACGGCAATTTGGGGGCCGGTCTTGGCCTGGATCTTGCTCCAGACAGTCGCCGAAGCATTAGACGCAAAACAGCCTGAGTCCACCGCAGTCGAGGTTTTCGATCGACTTCGCCTCCGCGAACCGCTCGCCCAGGCCTTCCACGCTCTCGGTCTCGAAGGAGAAGACGGCTGGCGCGCGGCTTCACGCATCAATGCGCTGCTCAGGGTGGAATGCGAAGGGGCGGAGTTGGCGGAAATCGAGGTCGCCGCCAAGCTTCCCAATGTCAAAAATGAGCCTGATTCGAATGGTACAACGCAGAAAACTCCTGCTGACGCCCTGACGACCACGCCTGGGAAAGACTCTACCGCACTCATTTCGGAGCCCCTGGTTTCACATCCGCCGGCGGAAGATCTCCTCATTCCGCCGAATCTGTGGAGCGACCCTGACATTTGCTGGCTGACCGGCGCGCACGTCTCCGAGGATAAGACCTACCTCGTCCGCGAGCCGTATGAGGAATTCCTCTGGTGGCTTCAACTGCCCGCTCTTTTCCGCTTGGCAACTGCGGCATTGCCCAATCGCGCCGATGCGGCGCTCATCAGCAGCAGGATAGAGCACGCTCGGGCGACCATTGATGCCGCCGGCTATCGGCTCGACAAGCTGCTTGAGACAACCGAGCCTGGAACCTCAGCTCCAGACGCCCCGCTTCTGCCCGAAGGCGCTTCGGCGCTCGAAAAGGAGAGCATCGGGACCGTTCCGACTCCTGCAAAGAGCGGCAAGCCCGATCCGGAGGAACTGCACACAGAGGAACAGAAAACTACATAAAATTTAAAAATCAGATTTTATGAATTCCCGGTTCGAAGGGTAAATCGACCTCTGCGTACTGCTATTCCCGCCGCAATGCGAAGGCACGGCAAAAAGCCTCGGCCGTCTGCGGCCCGATGTCCTTCGCCTTCTCTCGATCGTCCTTCTGAAATATATGGCGATAGAGCATTGGCCCCAACAGCAGCGCCATTGCCAGTTCCATGTCAAGATCGCCCGGCAGCACCCCACGCTCCACATTTCGAAGCAAAATCCGTCTCAAGCACTGGCGTGGCGGTTCCATTACTCTATGCCTCCACGCCTGTCCAAACTCAGGGTGCAGGGCAGAGTAGGCAATAAGGGTCGGCATCAGGCGTGCCCGCACGTCGTCGAACTCGTCCGGCGGTCTCCTGCTGAGAACCGTGG
>JANXQR010000420.1 GCA_025353435.1 Acidobacteriota bacterium
CCACGATGACGGCGGCGAGTTCATGGGCGGCCGCGAACAGAAGTAGCCAAATCTGAAAAACTTTGTTCGTCCTGTGAAATCGGCGGCATCTTCCAACCCTTCAAGGTTGACCCAGCCGCCCGTGACCCCCAGAATGAAAAGAAGCCCCACCGCATTCCTAGTCGGACTTCCGTCCCGGGAAACGACGGCTATCCCATCCTTGAGGTCCCAATGCCTGCCTATCTGCTGCTCCTTGTTGCCATTCTGAGCCGTCTCATCCCCCACGCCGGGTGGTTGAACTTCACTGCGATTGGCGGTGCATTACTTTATTTTGGTGCGCGGCGCTCGTGGCGCGAGATGCTGGGCCCGCTGGCGGCCCTCATGGCCACCGATTACGTCCTTACCGTCTTCGTCTATCACTACGATTTCCGCCTGCAGGGATACATCCCCACGTGGATCTGGTACGTGGCCGCCATGGCCCTCGGGCAGATTCTGCTCCACGCCCGCACCACCTTCGTTCGTTTCGGAGCAGCCGTCATCCTCGGGCCCACGTCGTTCTTTCTAATCTCCAACTTTGCCGCGTGGCTGGAACTCCCGCAGTACCCCAAGACTCTCGTCGGTCTAGCCGCCTCCTATGTCGCCGGCATCCCGTTCTACCGCAATGACGTGCTGTCCACGACCCTCGTCGCCGGCCTCGCCTTTGGCGTCCCGGTGCTCGTTCGCCGCTTGAGCAGCGCATCAGTTCCCACAGTCTCCGCTCAGTAGACCCGCCCGGCGTCCCTGGCGTGGGTGGGGACAACATCAGGCGTTCCGTTTCCGCCTGCGCCGCATCCACCACCACGCAAACCAGATCATTCCAAGGCCGAACACCCCCAGCAGCGCGGTGGTAGCGTGGTGCGCCACGATGTTCACTGCGCCCGGACCCAACTTCAACACCAGCAGTGACAGCACCACCCAGCGAATCATCCGGCCGCAGAAAACCGCCAGCATGAACGGCGCCACCCGCATCTCGAACACCCCGGCCGCAAACACGAACAACTTCCACGGAGTCGGCGGCGGAAGCATCGACGGAATGATCATTGCAAGAAATTCCTGCTTTTCAAACCGCGTGCGCAGCTGCTCGTAGCGCTCCCGATTGATGCGCTTCAGCAGGAACAACTCACCCCCAGCGCGTCCCAGCCCGTAAGGGAGCAATCCTCCCACTGCGGACCCCGCCGCAGCCATCAGGCAATAAGCCCAGAAATGAGCGCGGTCGTGCCACACCCAGCCGGCAATCAGGATGTCCATGGGGACCGGAATTGTGGAAGAATCCAGCAGCGCGACCGCCGCCGCTCCCCAGAAACCCAACTTGAGGATGGCGGGAAGGAGCACCAGCTTCCATTCCGTCATCCAATGTGCAATAAACTCCTTCAAAACCTCTTCCCTTTCTGCTTCGCCGAGGTCCCAATAGCGCGCGTATCCGTCTAATGAGAAAGTCCATTGTACGTTGCGGTTGATTCCGCTCTGCTTCGAATTGACCCGTTCCCCGGCCGTCCTGGAGACTCACCAGCGGTTAGGTTTGGTCCGATTCGAAAGGGATGAGAGAATGGACGAAAGGACTCGAGAAGGAGCCGCAAGGGCAGTGTGCCCTCCGCTGGTTCCCGCAGGATCAATGCCCACCAGCGTAGTGCCCACCAGCGTCAACGAGCCG
>JANXQR010000434.1 GCA_025353435.1 Acidobacteriota bacterium
ATGGACGAACCTCTTGTGTTCCAGTTGTCCTGCCAAGGGCACGGCTGGGTAGCGAAGTTCGGTTGTGATAACCGCTGAATGCATATAAGCGGGAAGCACGCCCCAAGATGAGATCTCCCTGAAGGGCCCAGAAAGACCATCTGGTTGATAGGCTGGAGGTAGAAGCGCAGTGATGCGTGTAGCTTACCAGTACTAATCGCCCGTTCGGCTTGTCCATAGAATTAACTCCGCGCAGTAAAAAACGCGGACACGATTCTTACAAGCCTTGTATATGGCACCCAATCAATTTCGTTGCAAATAACTCTGATGCTGTGCAAAACTTTTTGGCGCCAGATTGCAGATCGCGTTCCTACAGGCCTCCGGGAGAAAAAATCCGGAACAACGTAGATGCCGCGGCAGGCTGCGGGCAACCACCCGCCAAGCGCCATTCAGAATCACAGGCGTCGAGATCCCTCGCAAATGCTCGGGATTTCGGCTGAAGGCTCCCGGCACTTTGTGCCTCACGCCTCCAAAGCGCCTCAATTTGCCGGTGACCATACCGCGAGGGATCACCCGTTCCCATCCCGAACACGGAAGTTAAGCCTCGCTGGGCCGATGGTACTGCACGGGCGACTGTGTGGGAGATTAGGTGATCGCCGGCAATAATATTCAAGAAAGCCATGCTTCCGGGCATGGCTTTTTTGCGTTTGGGCGGTTACGCACGTTTTCCCGTCGCCGACGGGGCGCGAATCCAGGTAATGAATCCTGCCTACGGCGGCGGGATGGACAAGAATTGATATATACTATTGATTGATACTTTAAGGAGCGTGCGATGGGCACCAAGCCGGGATCAAAGCCGAAGCCAACCGATGCCAAGCTGTTCTGGAACGGCCGAAGTCAGGCTGTGCGCCTGCCCAAGGAATTCCGCTTCGAAGGGGACCGTGTGCGGGTAACCCGCATGGGCGCTGGGGTGCTGATTGAACCTCTTCCGGCGGTCGAGGAGGAATCCATGGAACAGTTGTTTGCGCGGATGGATGCAATGGGGGCCGACCCGATCTTTCCGGAAGGTCGCGATCAGAACCTCGCTCCCATCCGCGAGTACTTCCGGTGAGCTGCCTTCTGGATACCAATATCTGCATTGCGCTGATCAATGGAACTTCGTCAAGGGCCCGCCAGCAGTATTTCCAGTCTGCTGCCCGAGGGCCCCTCCCTCAGATCTCTTCCATCGTCGCCCATGAACTTTGGTACGGCGTGGCCAAGAGCGAACGCCTGACTCAGAACGCGAACCGGCTGACAGCGTTTCTGCGCAGTGCGGTTGCGGTTCTCGATTACACCGAGAAGGATGCGCAGGCGGCGGGGGAGATTCGGGCCGAGCTGGAACGGAGTGGCGCACGCATCGGGGAGTACGACACGTTGATTGCCGGCCAGGCGTTCTGCCGGAATCTAGTGCTGGTGACGGCAAATACGCGAGAGTTGGCGCGCGTAAAGGGACTGGTTGTTGAGGATTGGACGGCGTGAGTTGAAGCCCCGCTGGGCCGATGGTACTGCTCGGGCGACTGTGTGGAAGATTAGTGATCGCCGGCAATAATATTCAAGAAAGCCATCCCTCCGGGCGTGGCTTTTTTGCGTTTTGTATCCGGCTCTGTTCGTTCATCGGAATATCCTGCCACGTCAAATCCGCTGAGCCAAAATCCGCTCCAGGGCCAGATGACGGCCGGATCGGCATGACTTCGGAGATCGCCAGTGAGCGGTCTAGGGAATGAGCCGGAATGGCACCGTGACGATGGTGTTCACTTCCACAGTTTCGCCATTTTGCGCGAATGGCTTGTAGCTCCATTTCTTCACGCCTTCGAGCGCGGCCCACTGCAGCATGGCGGGCCCGCTCAGAACCCGCAGGCGGGCAACGCGGCCGTCCGTTTGCACTTGAAGAGAGATAACCACGTCCCCAAAAACGCGTGCCGCCTTCGCGATGGGCGGATACACAGGCGGAGCATGCTGCACGAGCTGAGGCCTTGTTGTCTTCTCATCGAGAGTGATTACCTGCGGTGGAGCCGTAGCATCTGCCGGCGGAGTAAACTGCGCGTCGTCCGAGGCGGCCATGAGCTCCATCTTTTCCAGTTTTGCCGTAAATTGTGTTCTCCCGTTCTTCTCACCTGGGTCTACCAGATCTCGCTCAACGTCTTGCGGAAAATAGCGGTCCTGGAACTTCAAGATGCTGTTGCGAAGTGTTCGCTGCGAGCGGCCAGGCCCCAATATGAGACGGAGGATCGGCGCGCTGTTGTTCATGCAGTAGGTTTCGTTGATCGCCGATTCGTCCTGCTTCTCGCTTGCCGCGGCGACGCAAGTCAGTTTCGTTGTTCCCAACGAAACTTCGCGAGCCTCCAGTTTCAGGGTGTTGGCTGAAGCTGAATCGAAGGGAACCGGGTGCAGGAACTGATTGATGATGCGCGTGAACTCCGGCGGAACTCCATCGCGGGTGCCTGAGCGCCGGATGCCGGAAGGAGTTGTGTACTCCACCTGGTTGAACGAGGAGGTTGCGTAGACGAGCTTGACCTTGTCGGGTGCGGCCCAGAACTCCTCAAATGTCCCCTGCGATTCCGGCTTCCCGTTCCAGTCATTGAGGGTAAAGCTGATCTTTGCATGCCAGGGCTTAGCGTCGGCGCCAGGTGCTCCGTTTGCAGCCGCCGCGGCGAGCAGCAGTGACTTGGGATCGGCGATCGGAGAGGCGTTGGAAGCGCTCTGAGCCGTAAGGCAAGCCGCGAAGCAGAGCGTAAATCCGCACAACGCTGCGCAAAAGGCGGGGCGGATGGAAAGCGATTTCGGCATACCGAAGGATAAACCAGGCATTCGGGCACGGCTCTTTTGGGCTTATGTGTTATTCTCGGCGGCATCCCATAGCCCGGCACACTGCCATGCGAATCAAGCCGATCATCGCAATTCCCGCGCTTCTCTGTTGCCTTTCGACTGCGGCATCCCCGCAATCGGCGTTCCCTGCCCCTTGTGTGGTCGACCCTAGCCTCCTCCGGCGCCAATATCTTCAGCGACGTGCAGGAACAGGACCTGGGCGACGCGCTGGCAGAGCTTGTGGAATCGAATATGCGGATCGCGCCGCCTGCCCCGGACGATCAACTGACCCGGATTGGCGAGCGGCTGCTGGCCTCGCTGCCGCCCACAGGCATTCACTTTCGATTTCGCATCTACGACTCGGGTGAAATCAACGGGTTCTCGATCGCGGGAGGACGCGTCTATATCAGCCGCAAGCTCATCGCCGCGGTCAAGACTGAAGACGATCTGGCGGGCGTGCTGGCTCATGAAATCGGCCACATCGTCACTCACCAAAGCGCCATCGATTTCACGCGCCTGCTCCGTATCCGGTTGCGCGTAGACCGGGTGACCGATCGCGCGGATATTTTTGCCCGCGTGCACCAGCTGTTTAATACGCCGACAAAGTCCGATGAGCCGGAGAGCAACGAAGAGAAGGACCAGTTGGTTGCCGATCGCGTGGCCTTGTTTGCGATGGTTCGTACCGGCTATGCTCCGGGAAGTTTCGCCTCCTTTCTGAACGAGATCATGATGAACAAGGGAAAGACGGGCAACTGGTTCTCCGATTTGTTCGGGCTGATGCACGAGGCCGCCAAGCGCTATCGCTCGGCGGAGAAGCTGATTGCCGCCCTACCACGTGGTTGCCAGTCGAGAAAGCCCGACAGCAGCGTTGCCTTCCAAAGCTGGCTGCGCGTCACGGTTGAAGAGCGGATCAAGACCGTTGCTGAAGGTGCGGCGAATGATCAGACTGTGAAGCTTGATCCGCCTCTGCGGCCGGGTTTGTGGAATGTGCGATTCAGTCCCGATGGCCGCTACGTTCTTGCTCAAGACGAAGGCAGTATTACGGTGGTTGACAAGGAAGCAGTCAAGGCCCTGTTCCGCATCGACGCGCCTGAGACGCACGCGGCGCAGTTCTCCCCCGACTCGCGCGAGGTGTTGTTCGATGACACGAAGCTGCGCATTGAACATTGGGACGTGGCGACCGGAAAACGAAGCAGTGTGAAAGAACTCGTAGTCTTTGACGGGTGCGGTCAGACACTTTTGTCGAAGGATGGCAGAACGCTGGTGTGCAGCACAGTGAATCTGCAGGAGGGCCTTCCGCGGGTGAGATTGCGGATGATTGATGTGGAGAGCGGGAACACGTTTTTCGAAAAGCCGTCTTTCTTCGAATTGAATGCGAATGATTCGGCATTCACCGTACTGCAGTTCGCAGTGGAGGCGCTGGAAGGGGAGGGCCTCGCCACGATGATGATGTCACCGGATGGACGGTATCTGCTGGTCGCCGTGCGCACGAGTGTGCTCGCCTACGATCTGGAACGGAGGCAGCCTGTGGCTCTGGGCGGCAAATTGAAGGACCTGACCCAGACCCGCATGAGCTTCGTGGGGCCGGACCAGTTGTTCGTGGTGAGTGGACCCAAGAGAAACGACCTTTACCACGCCAACGTTTTGAGTTTTCCCTCCGGCGCCTTAATGAAGGAAGCGCAGATCGGCGAACAGGATGTGCGCTCGGTGACCAAGGGGCGCTTTTTGACCGCGCAGCCTCTGAAGAATTACGGTGTCGGCATTCTGGATCCCAGTCAAGGCAAAATCATTGCGGCCTTCAAAATACCGATAGTGGATATCTGGGACGATGTGGTCGCAGGGGAGGGTATCGACGGCAATCTGTTTATCGGACAGCTCAGCGCGAAGTCGTCGAAAGAAGTTGTGCTTCCGCTGGGGCCGCTGCCCTCGCCCCGCGCCGCGCAATTCTCCCCCGATGGCAGATTCCTGATGGTTTCAATGAGGAACCGCGCCGAGATATGGGACCTGAATTCCGGAAAGCCGGGCCGACTGGTTCGGCCGATGCGCAGCGCCTGGATCAGCGACGCAAACCATCTCTTTGGCCAGATGCCCAAACACCTCGATCGCGACCCGACCGAGATGGAATTGACGCTCGATCCATTGGACGGGAAAGACCTGGGCAAATTCGAG
>JANXQR010000459.1 GCA_025353435.1 Acidobacteriota bacterium
CATTGATTGCGGTGAAGAGTTCGTGTTCACTGCGGGCGAGCAGCTGTTTTTTCACGACAAACAATTCAAGAACGACCCCAAGCGCTGCAAGCAGTGCAAGGCGAAGCGCGCCAATGGGGGGCCGCGGGTGCGTGCCGAAACGCGCACCAAGTGTTCGGCGTGCAGCGAGGAAACAACAGTCCCGTTCCGTCCCACCCAGGGAAGGCCAGTGTTGTGCCGCTCATGCTTCCAGAAGGTGCAGGCCGCGCCAGTGACGCCTGCGGCATCGGCCGTTCCCAGCTGAGGGATTTCTCGATGCGGTCAGCCGTGGACAGATAACTTCGAGGCCGGCTCGACATTGCGATTGCGTGACCTGAGGTTTAAACGGGTACGCTCGCCACGTTTCCCAAGATTCAAGGGCCGCTTCCCGTCGATAAGCACAATGGACTTATTTAGCGCGCCGCATTGCGCGATGCCCAATGTCGTGCCGGTAATACATGCCTTCGAAATTGATTTCCCCGAGAGACTGGTAGGCGCGGTCGAGAGCCTGCTGCAGCGAGTCCCCGACTGCCGTTACGCTCAACACGCGACCGCCGCCGGTGACGATCTGGCCGTTGGCAAGCGCCGTGCCGGAATGGAAGACTTCAACGCCGGGGAAGCGGCGCGCCGAATCGAGACCCGTGATGGGTAAGCCGGTCTTGTAGGCACCGGGATAGCCGGCAGAACTGGCGATCACGGAGGCCGAGGCTCCACGGCTCCAGCGAAACTCGGTCTCCGCGAGGCGGCCATCGACGCAGGCTTCAATGGCGTCGACCAGGTCGCTCTCGAGGCGCACCAGGATGGCCTGGGTTTCGGGATCGCCGAAGCGGGCGTTGAACTCGAGTACCTGCGGCCCGCGTGCAGTCATCATGAGCCCGATGTAGAGCACGCCGACAAAGGGCGTCTCTTCTTCCGCCATGCCAAGGATGGTGGGCTGGGCAATGTGGTGCATGATCCACTCGCTCATGCCGGCATCGAGCAGTGTGTCAGTTGAATAGACGCCCATGCCGCCGGTGTTGGGACCCGTGTCTCCTTCGCCAATGCGCTTGTGGTCTTGCGCGGGAACCAGCGGGACAACGGTCTTTCCGTCGCTGAGACAAAGGAAGCTGATCTCCTCGCCCGCCAGAAATTCCTCAATGACGATTTGTCGCTCCTGTTCGCCGAGGAGCGTGCCGGTGAACAGACCATTTGCCGCTTCAAGTGCGGTCTTGCGCGACTGGCAGAGGATAACGCCCTTGCCGGCGGCCAGACCGTCAGCCTTGACCACGATGGGGGCATGAAACATTTCGAGCGCCTTCTCTAGTTCAGAGGGGCTGCTGCAGATTGCATAGCGCGCGGTGGGAATCTGGTGGCGCTGGAGGAAGCGCTTGGCGAAGCCCTTGCTGGTTTCGAGCATGGCGGCCTCGCGAGAGGGGCCGAAGACACGAAAACCGCGGCTCTGGAGAGCGTCGACGATGCCGATGGACAGAGGGCCCTCGGGGCCGACGATGGTAAGGGCCGGCCTTTCGGCTTCCGCGACGGCGACCATGGAGTCCAGGCTTTTCAAATCCGCGGGAACGCAGCGCGCGATTTGCGCCATGCCGCCATTGCCGGGGGCGCAAACGACTTCAGTGACGCGCTTGCTGCGGAGCACGGACCATGCCAGCGCGTGTTCGCGACCGCCGGAACCAAGGATCAGGACCTTCATGTTTGCCTCTGCGGACTCGGTGAGATGCCGATGCTCCGAAAGGTAATGGTCGGCAATGGGGCGGGGTCACGTCAAACGCGGCCCGGATTCGAACAGGTCGCCAATCCTATACTGGATTGGAAAGAGGCGCGATGGAGCGACGCATCAAGCCGTATTTGGAGCAGCAGGAAGAGATGGCGCGGCGGACGGAGCAGGCGCGGCTCTTTCGGCGAAACCAGATCTTCGGGTTGTTGATTGCGGCGGTGCTGGTAATTCTCTGGACGCTGTTCCACACCAATCGTGCATGGATTTTCCCCACCGGCTGGTGGCGATGGTAACTCCTGCTGAGCCGCTGGCGGTGCTGCTGTTAGGGCCCACTGGCAGCGGCAAGACGGCGCTTTCGCTGGCGCTGGCTGAAGAGTTTAACGGCGAGATCGTCAGCTGCGATTCGGTGGCTGTGTATCGCGGCATGGACCTGGGGACGGCAAAGCCAACAGCGGCCGAGCGGGCGCGCGTGCCGCATCACTTGATCGACGTGGCCGATCCCGACCAGGCTTTCACCGCCGGTGCTTATAGCCGTGCTGCACGAATTGCGCTGCGGGAAATTGCGGGGCGAGGGCGGTTGCCCATCGTGACTGGCGGAACGGGGCTCTATCTGCGCGCGCTGACAGAGGGACTGTTCGCGGGGCCGGAGCGGCAGGAGGAATTGCGCGAGCGGTTGCGGCGCGGTGCGGAAAAGCACGGCAGTGCCTGGCTGCATCGGGTGTTGACGCGTATTGATGCGGCGTCGGCGGAGCGAATTCACGCGAACGACACGCCCAAGCTGATTAGAGCCATCGAGGTGTGCCTGGCAGGGCGGAGGCCGATGTCCGAAGTGCTTGCATCGGAGGATGAAGCGCGCGATCCGCTGACTGGCTTTCGGCTGCTGCGCATCGGGCTCAATCCGCCAAGAGCTGCGCTATACGAGCGGCTGAACGGGCGATGCGCTGAGATGTTCGCTGCTGGCTTGGTGCAGGAGACGCGCGCGCTGCTTGCGTGTTATGGCCGCGTGAGTGCGCTCGATTCGCTGGGGTATCGGCAGGCTTGTTCCATTCTCATGGGAGGCTTGAGCGAAAAGGCGGCGATTGCGGAGGCGCAGCAGGGGCATCGCAATTATGCGAAGCGGCAGATGACCTGGTATCGCCGCGAACACGACGTCATCTGGCTGAAAGGCTTCGGCGACGACCCGCTTACTAGCGG
>JANXQR010000474.1 GCA_025353435.1 Acidobacteriota bacterium
TTGCAGGCTGCCGCAGACAAGTTCGGCTGGGGGCGCATGAAATCCACGTCCGAGCGCGGCTTCGGTATTGCTTGCGGCGTAGACAAGGGAGGATACGTTGCGACGTGCGCCGAAGTGGAGATCGATGCCGTTAGCAAGCGCGTGCGCATCCGCCGAGTTACTCAAGCCTGGGAATGCGGCGCCATCGTGAATCCTGACGGTTTGCGCAACCAGCTTGCGGGTGCCATCGTTCAAGGTATCGGCGGTGCCCTTTTCGAGAGGATCCTCTTTTCCGACGGACGCATTCTGAACCCCCACTTTGCGCAGTATCGAGTTCCCCGATTCAGCGATGCACCGCAGGTTGAGGTCGTGCTCATCGATCGTAAAGATCTGCCCTCTGCCGGCGCGGGCGAAACGGGCCTCGTTGGGCTGGCGCCTGCGGTTGGCAATGCAATCTTTGCTGCCTCGGGGATACGTCTTCGCAACATGCCCATGGCGCTGCAAAGCGAGGTGCCGGGAGAGCAAGATTCAGGTTTCCGGAGTTGACTGCCGCAATGCCGCACAATTGAAGTCCCAATCGGGGAATCAGCCAGAGAAATTCCGCGAGACAACCCGCCACTGCACCCTCAGTGTGGACCGACAACGTTAAACGCCGCAGGGGTCCCGTAACCTTGTGCGCTCGTGCCACTGGATCACTGGATCGGTCGCATGAATGAGTGGAAACCCCTGTAAATATGTATGCAGTAGGGGACGCAGAAATCACGGCCAAGACATGAATCCATTGAGGGCGACGGATATTGGTTGTATGGATAGGATTACGACCGCGATAATCACGGACCGACTCGGAGGTTCTCCCGAGCAGTGGACTTTCTTTGGCCAGTGCTTCGACGCAAGGGAACAAAACGGGCTGAAATGCGCAATCCTGCAACAGCAATCTCAATACTTCTTTACCTTAAAATCTGCGGACGGTGGTCCCGATCGCAGACTTATCAGTCTCGAAGCGATTTCGCTCTTCACGAATCGCAACCCGGAACTGCACCGAATGTTGAAGGTCGGTGTTGCGTTCTTGAGCTCCAAAACGACGGATTCGATCGGCAAAAGAGGTGGCGCGAGAAGCGAGGTCTCAGCCACACGGAATCGACGGATTCAATTTCCCGCGCCCGAACGTAGGCGCGGATTATGAGGACGGGGGCTAATGCTGATCAGCGATGAGAAGTCGGGGCCGTTCGTGGCAGGGGCGGATGGCTGCTCCTCCGGCTGGGTGGCACTCATCCTCAATGTGCGCACGGGAGCGTCGTCGGTACAACTTACGGATGTTGCCTCGTGGATCCGCGAAAGACCTGATGGCCTTGCGATGCTTGCGATTGACATCCCGATAGGGTTAATTGATGGGACGCGACCTTGCGATAGCGCTGCACGGAAGTTATTAGGCCTCCCACGCTGCTGCAGTGTATTCCCGGCGCCATGCCGTGCCACGATTCTGCCGGCCTCGTATCCCGACGGAAGCGCGGTCAACTTTGCGATAACCGGCAAGAAACTCAGCAAACAAACGTGGGCGATCGGCCCAAAGATTAAAGAGATTGACGACGTCATCCAGCCGGATCACCAGGCATGGGTATACGAAGTTCACCCTGAGGTCTCGTTCTGGCGCCTGAACAACGGCAGGGCAATGAAGTGTTCCAAATCAAGGCCTGCGGGTCGAGAGGAGCGCCGGTCCGTTCTATCGCGGCAGTTCCCGGAAATTGACCGGCATATCGCTCAGCGACCCAAGGGCGTTGGCGTCGATGATGTACTCGACGCGGCAGTCGCAGCATGGTCAGCCATGCGTTTGTGGGAAGGCTCCGCCGAGATGGTCTGCGCCGCCGGGCTGGACAACCGGGAGCTAAGGGTGGCCATTCATTATTGAGGTTCCAATGCAGGTCAGTTCATCCGGGGCTCCCGACAGAACTGGAAGAATGCGGAGAGAACAATCTTAGGCCGCGGGTTTGAAAACACGATTCGATCGCCGGTCACGAAATCGCCGCAACAGGTACACGACGAATTTCACCATTCGTTTGTCAACTGTCGATTGTTCTTTATCCGGAACCAAATCGCGAGCAGTCTTTGGTAACATCCACGGGACTGCAATAACCACAGGAGTGCCATGATCTACATGCCTAATCGTCGCAGCTTTCTCATCGCAGGTGGACTTACCGCCCTCGCCTCCACAAAAATCTTCGGAGCGAATGACCGAGTTCGGATCGGTGTGATCGGGGCTGGGGGTCGTATGCGACAACTGCTCAACTCGGCCGAGAATACGGGCGTCCCCTTTGAGATCGCGTCGGCGTGCGATGTGTACACGCCGCGACGCGACGAGGTGAAGACGCGACCGAGCGCGACCGCGGCAACAACCTGCGGGGATTACAGCCAGGTGCTCGACGACAAGAACCTCGATGCCGTGATCATCGCAACCCCGGACCATTGGCACGTTCGGATTGCCGCAGCGGCGCTGGCCGCGGGCAAAGATGTATATCTGGAAAAGCCCGTGACGCATACCCTCGAAGAGGGGGAGGCGCTTCAGAAGAGTGTTCGATCAAGCCGGCAGATATTGCAGTGCGGAATGCAGCAGAGAAGCTGGACCCACTTCCGCAACGCGGTAGACCTCATCCAGGGTGGCGCGCTCGGCCAGGTAACACAAGTGCGGACATATTGGTGGCAAAACTACGGCTCGAATTGGGTGCCGAAACCGGTTGACGTTGCGCAGCTTGACTGGAAGCAGTGGCTCGGCGGAGCGCCGGACCAGCCTTTCACCCTGGAGAAGTACAACCGCTGGCGTTGGTTCTGGAACTTCGGCGGCGGGGCCATGACGGACTTGTTCACGCACTGGATTGACGTCGCGCAATGGGCGATGAAATCGGACCAGCCGACGATGGCGGTGATGTTGGGTGACAAATACATGTTCAAGGAATGGGAGTGTCCGGACACCATCCAGGCAGCCTTCCGCTATCCGGGTTTCGATGTCGTCTACGAGGGCATGATGAGCTCGTCGATCGATGATGGAGGCCTCGAGTTTCGGGGTACGGACGCGACGCTGAAAATCACCCGTGCGGGAATGAGTATCTTTCACGAGAATGTGAAGGGTGATCGGAATCCCGTACTGAAGGAAGAAAGCTTCGAGGACGGGACCACGCCGCACATGAGGAACTTCTTCGATTGCGTCAAGTCGCGCAAGGAGCCGAATGCACCTGTCGAGGCAGGAATCGCAGCGGCGAGGGCGGGCCACATTGGAAACCTGGCGTACCATCGCGGCGGAATGACCCCTTGGCCGGCGAAGTAGTTGGGCAGAACGGTGATGGTCACGTTGGCGGTGGTGAAGAGCGCCTGCCGTCCGAGGCAGCGTAGGTGAAGCTGTCGGTGCCGATGAAGCCTACCTTGGGCCCGTAGACGAATGAACCGTCGAGCGTGAGGCTGCCACAGGTGGGAGGATTGATCAGGACCGCGGTGATGGGATCGCCGTCGGGGTTCTTGTCGTTGGCGAGCACACCCTGTGCGCCCGCTACCTGAGGATGCCCGCCTCGACCACCGAGTAGCTGTCATGGGCGGCTTGGTGGGGAGTCGAGCTGGGTGACATTGAGAGTAACAGGGGCCGAGATGGACGTATGCTCTCCGACGGAGAGCGAGTAGGTAAAGCTGTCCTGGCCAATGAATCCCGCCGCGGGGTCGTATGATACGGCGAATTCAGAGGAAGACGGAATTTGAAAATGATTGCGATGAAGGCGTCAGGGCCAGCAATCCTCTTGAACGCACCTGCGTTTACGCTGGCCGTGCGAACTCATTCCCAATTCAACCACGGGGAGGTAACACTCAGGCTGCAAGCTCGTAACGATGATGCAGGCCACCCATGCGTGGCATTGAGACGATGTGGCTACCGTCTTCGCGGATCTCGTTGGCGTGTTCCTGATCCCCAAGGTATCCCTGTAACCCCACTTTTGGAACACTATTGGGATTGATTTGGATGCGCGATAAACTCATAGAGCTGTTTGGTCCGAAAAGAGTAGACGGCCGCAGACGCGAACGAAAAGATAGTGATTGCAAGAATAACGAAGCGCTGTTTCACCACACGCGCCAAACGTCCATCCGGGAGAGTCTCTCCTCCGCTGGCGCGATCATCGCCGGGTTGGTGGCTAGTCTATGGGGTTGCTGCTCAGACTGAGGCTCAAGTGGCAATTACACTCCTGAGTTTGTGTAGCGAGGTCCACTTGTTCACTTTTTCCCCCAGCCTCGGACGACCCTGCATGCGTTTCCGACTGGCTGTGCTTTTGAAAAACGGATTTCCCTTTTTCAGAACCGAGTTGATTCTACTGGGACGAGTAACAATGCAAACTAACCCTCGTGTACTTCGCGAGTTCCCAGATTTGTACCATTCGCTTTTCGATGTCAGGTTGTGGGTGAGTCAGCATGTCAAGCACGCCCCGTATGAGGCGTCGCCTCGCGCGCTGCGATAAATGTCTCGGGAAAACCCTTGAATCGTATGTCAAATTCTCGCCGTCTTAGCCGCCAGATTTGCCGCGGCAAATACCCTGTTAATCGCGATCGCTGCCCGGTGCATGCCATACCGATTCACGAAGCTCGGCCGTGCTCGAGCAGCCATCGCCCGTCGCTCCTCAATAGGCAGTTCCAACCACCGGAGCAGAAGTCGCTCTGTGCCCTCGAGCGTGTCTTCACCCACCAGGCCCACTCTATCGGCCTCGATGTCCGGCCAGATATTCACTTGATTGCTGATGAGCACGGGACGGCCTACTGCCAGCGCTTCCACAACTGCGATCCCGAAATTCTCCTGGTGCGAAGGCAGCACAAATGCGTCGCAGGCTCGAATTGCGCCCCACTTGATGTCGCCTCCAATGAAGCCGGGCCAATGCACCCTTCCTCCGATGCCGCGCTGGGCCGCCAATCGTTGTAGTTTTCCCTGCAGGCCCGCCTGGTCTGGGCCAGCAATCACTAACTCAACGTCCGGTGCCTGGGATGCTACTTTGGCGAATGCCTCAATCAGCAGATCACAGCCCTTCTTTTCGTGGATGCGCGCCAAAAACAGCAGGAATTGGCGCCCTCGAAGTTGTGGCAACACAGCATAAAAAGCTTCGATCTGTTTTGCGTGATTCGGATCTGAATCTTCGGGATCGTTTATGCCATACGGAACAACCACACTAGCCCATTCGCTCTTCTTGAAGCTTTGCTTAGCCAGGTCCCGTTCCGCATCGGTCGTAAAAAAAACAGCCGTGGCATCGTGGAGGACCGCATGCTGGACTGGCCAATAAACCCACTTCTTGAGATGCTTGAGGGGGTACTTCTTGTTGAACCAGGGATCAAGCGCACCGTGGACAAAGACCCCGTATGGCTTTTTGACCTGGCGAGCGGCGGAACGGGTCGCTATCCCCGGAAACGTCCAAATCCCGTTCATCACGATGCCATCAAAACGATGGACATTTCTGTGCAACCAACGCCAGAGCCGTGGCGAAAAACAATATCGCCCGAGATAGTGCTGCCCAAGCGCATGGACTGTGCAGGAAATGTCAGCCAGAAAAGGC
>JANXQR010000517.1 GCA_025353435.1 Acidobacteriota bacterium
GCCTTTTCCGCCCCGACGCCGCAGGAAGCGCCAGCGTTGTTCTGCCCGAACTACCCAAGGGCGTGCCCGCAAAAGCCTTCGGCATAACCATCGAAAACGCCGCCGGCTCTGCAACGCCGACCGCGCCCATCGTACTCTCTGGCGCCGCACCCGCAGCAGGCGAGTAGTTCCTTTCAAAAAGTCCGCATCGCCGTCATTCGTTGCATGAGTCCTCCTCTGATTGACGCTTCCGCCATTGCTCTGCAAAACTCAGCCCATGCGATACAGCGGAAGGGTTGAATATGCTGAAGCCCGAAAAATGCGCACACGCAACAAGACCTACTACAGGTTCCTTCATTGGCCCATCTGGATCTGGGTCTTCTTCCTGGCACCTGGACCACTGACCTTCAGCCTCTTCGCGCATGGCTTCAGCGTAGCCAACTCCATCTGGCTCGTCCTCGTCCTCATCGGCACCGGCATCGCCGGACTCTACGGACAAATGCCCGGCGTCGAACCCGCCCCCTACATCCTGCGCTTCGACGAAGACAGGCCCAACCCGCTCTACCGCAAGGTCTGCTACACCTTCGCATGGAACGCCGTCATCAACTTCGCGTCCCTCAACCTCATCGGTCTCATCATCGCCGTCACCACCGGCGCGTGGATCATGGGCACGCTTTACCACTACGTCTATCTTCCGCTTTGCATCGTGATCCTGCTCATCGGCGCTGCCGGCCTCCTTCCGCGCGTGGGCCGATCCACCAAACGCGAGGGCATCGAGCGCCGCTACTTCTACGGCTCCGTCTGGTCGGTCACCATCGCGCAGACAGTCGCACTCATCCTGTGGAAAGCCATGCCCGCCGCCCTCGCGCACACGCGCACTGGCTCTGCCATCAAGCTCTTCGTCTATGCGGGCACGCTCGCTGCAATGGGCATCGCCGCATGGCGCGGCGCTCTTCCTCGCACCCGCCCCATCCTCCCCGGCGAAGTCATGGTCGACTGATTAAGCCTCCCGGCTCATCTGCGAAAGCATCCCATTGATCTCGACCTCGACAGCCTTCCGCAACTCAAGCGGCTTGAGCACCCGCGCACGCATGCCTAATCCCAACACCACAAACCGCGCCTGCTCCACATGTTCAAATTCCATCTTCATCGCCACCCATCCATCTTCAAGTGCAAATCCCTCCGCATCATCGACCGGCTTCCCTGCCAGCCACCCGGTAAGCCTCTTCGCCGCAGCCTGACGCACCGCCAAAAATACTGGATAGCCTCCGCGTTTCCCCTCGAACGCCTCCGTTGAGCCCTTCCAATGCGCAGCCAGGTCGAATCGTTTCGGCCGCTTGAATCCGCTCGCCAGCATCGTCACCGCACTCATACGCGACAAACGAAAAGTCCGCATTCCCTTCGGGGTTTGCGCCACCAGGTACCAACTCGCCCCCTTCGCAATCAGTCCCAGCGGATCGACCGTACGCGGCCCCATTTCACCGTCCGCGCGAACATAATCAAACGTCAGCTTTCTTTCGCTCATCACCGCATCCTGCACCAGCGGCAGCGCTGAAACATCTTCGCCCGCATCCCACCATCCTGTGGGATCCACGTGAAGCCGCTCGCGCATAGTCGCCGCTTCTTCGCGCATCGAACCGGGCAAGGCCGCCATCAGTTTGTTCAGTGCGCTCTCCGCCGCCGCACGCAATCGCGGATGACCAAGCGCTCGCGGCTGCGACATCACCAGCGCCCGCAGTTCACTCGAATCCAGCCCCGGCACCTGTGTTCTCCACCCCTCCGCAAGCTCCCAACCGCCCTGCGAACCGCGCAGCGCAACCACCGGCACATTGGCCATGCTCAGTGCCTCCAGATCGCGATGAATCGTCCGCTGCGAAACTTCCAACCGCTCGGCAAGTTCTCGCTCCGTAGCTCGCCCCTTGGCCTGCAGCAGCAACAGCACCGATAGCAGCCGGTCAGCCTTCATGGCAAATTCCTTCCTCGCTCATCATTTTTTAAGATTCTCATTTCAATCATGACACTGATTGTCATATATGAAACTGCACTATTGATTTTGTCGAGAGGAAATCATGGAAAACTGCACTGTGCATCTATTCGTGTTCGACGGCATGGCCGATTGGGAAGCCGCCTTCGCCGTAGCCGCCATCCAGAACCCGCTGCTTCATTTGAATCAGGGTTGCTTCAGCGTCACAACCGCCGCCCGGTATCACGCGCCCATCACCACCATGGGCGGCGTCCGTGTTCTCCCCCACATGACCATCGACGAAGTCTTCCCCGCCGAGAGCAGTCTCCTCATTCTCCCTGGAGGTCCGGCATGGGAGACCGGCGGCAATCTCGAAGCTCTCGAGCGAGCCCACGCCTTTGTGGAAGAAGGCGTGCCGGTTGCCGCCATCGGCGCGGCCACGCTGGCATTGGCGCGCACTGGCCTGCTCGACTACCGCTTCCACACCAGCAACAACGCCACCTATCTCGCCGCCAGCGGCTATCGCGGCGCCAGGCATTACCGCGACGTCCCGGCCATTGCCGATCGCAACGTCATCACCGCCTCGGACAATGCGCCGCTCGAGTTCTCCCAGGAGATTTCGAAGCTGCTTCGCCTGAAATCGACACCCACCATTGCCGCATGGCAAGCACTGCATAGACACGGCAACCCACTGAAGTGCGAACCGTCAGCACGATGCGCATGACCTGTAATTCGCCATCAACCAAAAAAATCACTACGGAGGAAGTTCAATCCATGGAACTGAAAGATTATCTGCTCGCTCAACTCGATCGCGAGGCCGCCCTCACCCGCAAAGCAATTGACCGCGTTCCCGAAGGTCAAAACGATTTCAAGCCGCACGAGCGTTCCATGGAGTTGGGCTACCTAGCCGCGCTCGTCGCCCACATGCTCGGATGGATCGCAACCATGATCGATCAAGACGAGCTCAACATCGACGAATCCCAGAGCAACTTCCGCCCGCCAGTCGCTTCACACAAGTCGGAACTCCTGGCGGCGATGGAGACGAAGGTCGCGGAAGCGCGTCGCGCGCTCTCCTCCACGACTGACGATCATCTGCTGACGCCCTGGGCATTCAAGATCAACGGCCATGCCGTCCAACAAGGGCCGCGCCACCTCATGATCTCTGATGGAGTCTTCAGCCACCTCGCTCACCATCGCGGTCAGCTCACCGTGTATCTGCGCCTCAATCAAGCCGCCGTCCCCGCGCTCTATGGCCCCTCTGCCGACGAAAGGTTCTAACCGCCCTTGCCTCAGCCCGGGCGGCCAAAGTCGCCCGGTCTGCGTGCGATCAATCGCGCGCTCTACCTGATAAACTCAGTCAGTGATGCCCCTTGCAAGCCTTTGGATCATTGTTCTTGCTTACCTGCTTGGGTCCGTGCCGGTGGGTTACCTGCTCGTGCGCATCTTCCGCAGGCAGGACATCCGTTCCGTCGGCAGCGGCAACATCGGCGCCACCAATGTTCTGCGCTCCGGCGGCAAAGGCCTCGGCGCTGCCACTTTCATTCTTGACGTCGTCAAAGGCTCCTCCGCCGTTCTCCTCGGCACCTTGCTAGCCGCGCCGCTGCTCCCCAGCGTTCCCCAGCGAAATGTTGAAGCGCTCGCCGCACTCTGCGCCGTCATCGGCCACATGTTTCCCGTATGGCTCGGCTTCAAGGGCGGCAAGGGAGTCGCCACGGGCTTCGGTGTCTTTTTGGTCGCCGCACCGCTCGCAGCCCTGGCGTCCATCACGCTCTTCAGTCTGGTCTTCGCCCTTACCCGCTACGTTTCGCTCTCGTCGATTCTCAGTGCCGCCAGCTTTCCCATCTTCGCGTGGCTCACAGTCACCGGACCGCGTCCGGCATTCTTCATCGCCGTGCAATTCATTGTGGCGAGCCTCATCATCATCAAGCACCACCCCAACATTCGCCGCCTGCTCTCCGGCACGGAGCATCGGTTTGGGACGCCCAAGACCGCATGACTGTACTCCCCATGTCTCCCCGCATCATTGTCCTCGGCTCTGGAGCCTGGGGGACCGCCATCGCTCTCTCGCTCGCTCGCAACGGCCGATCCGTCACCCTTTGGGCACACAGTTCTGAGGCCGCCAGGGAGATCATCAGCGCGGGTGAAAATCTCCAGTTTCTTCCCGGCTTCCCGCTGCCCAAAGAGATCACCGTCACCGGCGACAACACTGCGGTCGCCCACGCTGACATCATCGTCTCGGTCGTGCCGTCGGAGTTCCTGCGCCCGACAATGGCGCGCCTTCGTCCGCACATGCACGAGTCGCAAATCATCGTCAGCGCCACCAAGGGTGTCGAAAACAACACCTTCCTCCGCATGACCCAGGTCATCGCCTCCAGCATCGCCGAGGCCGGCCTCACGCTCCCCATCGGCGCGTTCAGCGGCCCCAGCTTCGCGCAGGAAGTAGCCGAAGGCCAGCCCACCGCGGTCACCGTTGCCTTCAATGACCCCGCCATCGGCTCACTGGTCCAGCGCGAGTTCTCGTCGGAGACGCTTCGCCTCTACACGTCCTCCGATGTCATCGGAGTCGAACTCGGTGGCGCACTCAAAAATGTGATAGCCATCGCCGCCGGCATCGCAGCCGGCGTAGGCCTGGGTTACAACTCCTCCGCCGCCCTCATCACCCGCGGCATCGCGGAGATCACTCGACTCGCCGTAGCCTGCGGCGGCCGCCGTGAAACGTTGGCCGGCCTCTCCGGCACCGGCGACCTCGTGCTCACCTGCACCGGCACCCTCAGCCGCAACCGCACCGTGGGCTATGAACTCGGCCAGGGACGCAAACTCCCCGAAATTCTCGCCTCACTCGGAGGCAAAGTTGCTGAAGGCGTGCTCACCACCCGCGCCGCACTCGGCCTCGCCCGCCAGCACCGCATTGAGATGCCCATCGCCGAGCAGATGGAATTGATCCTCGAAAAAGGCAAAGACCCGCGCGAAGCCATCAAAGACCTAATGCTCCGCCCCGGCAAGCGCGAGCACTAGGCAACTCCTGGGCCTTCACGTGAATCTTCATGGCGCACCTTTCTCCATGATTTGTCATCCCGAGCGAAGTGCTTTTCAACGGAGCCGAGGGACCTGCTTTTCGGGAGTTCCGTTTGCCGCCGACAGCCCCTGTTGGCTCTACAACTCCTCCGGCAACATTTCGACCGCCGCCAGATCGTAATCCTTACTTTCCCGAATCATCATCAGTCCCAAAAACGTGACCGCCGCTGTCGCCGTCAGATAGTACCCCACATAACGCAGCCCGTAATGCGTCGCCAGCCACGTCGCAACGTACGGCGCCAGCGAAGCCCCCAATATCCCCGCAAAACTGAATGCCAGCGAGCTCCCCGTATACCGCACATTAGTCGGAAACAACTCCGAAACCACGGTCCCTAGCGGCCCGTATGTGAACCCCATCAGCGCCAGCCCAATCACCATCAGCGCCAGCGCCCCCATAGGCCCCGCCGTAAACAGCGGCGCAAACACCAGTCCGAACGCCCCAATCAGCGCCGTCACTCCCAGCATCACCGGCTTCCGCCCGCGCTCCGCGAGCCACGCCGCTATCGGAATCGTCAGCGCGTAAAACACCATCCCGATCAGCTGCATGATCAGAAACTGCCCGCGGTCGTAGTGCAGCGCCGTCGTCGCCCATGACAGCGCAAACACCGCCATCAGGTAGAAAAGAGTAAAGGTCGCCAGGCACGACATCACGCCCGCCATCACCGCGCGCCAATGCAGCCGAAACACCGTGAACATCGGCACGGTGGCCCGTTCCGCCCGCTTCGCCGCCGCCTGAAATACCGGCGTCTCGGTAATCGACAACCTCACGTAAAGTCCCAGCAGGACCAGCACCGCGCTCGCAAGGAATGGCAGCCGCCAACCCCACGCAAAAAACTGCTCGTTCGTCAGCCAATGCGACAGCCCCAGCAAAATCCCTGCCGACAGCGCAAATCCAATCGGTGATCCCAGTTGCGGAAACATCCCATAGAGCGCCCGCTTCCGCGGCGGCGCATTCTCAACCGCCAGCAGCACCGCGCCACCCCACTCCCCGCCCAACCCGATCCCCTGCCCAAACCGGCACAGCGATAACAGCACCGGCGCCGCAAGCCCAATCGACCGATACGAAGGCACGCACCCAATGATGAACGTCGAAATTCCCATCGTGGAAAGCGCCAGCACCAGCGTCTTCTTGCGCCCAATCCGATCCCCATAATGCCCAAAGATCGCCGCCCCAATCGGCCGCGCCACAAACGCCAGCGCGAACGTCGCCAGCGAAGCCAGCGTCGACGTAGCCGGATCATTCGCCGGAAAAAACAGGTGTGGAAATACCAGCACCGCCGCCGTCGCGTAAATGTAAAAATCGAAAAACTCGACAGTCGTCCCCACCAGGCTGGCAAACAAAACCTGTTGCGGCGTATTGATTTTCTTTGCGGGGATAAGATCGCTCATGCGCTCGTTGCATTGTAAATAACTGCGACAACACCGTGGCTGCCCGGAGAGGGGTGCCCCGTCCTAACTCGTTAGGGCGGGAGACCAGATTTCCTTCCCGCGTACCCAACTGCCCCTACAGCTTCTCCCGCAAAAAACTGATCACATGATCCGCCTGCACCACGCCCACCATCCGCCCCTGCGAATCCACCACCGGCAGCGCGTGCAAATTGTATTTATCGAACATCTCCGCCAGCTCCCTCTGATGCATATCCGCCGGGCACGACAGAATCCGTTCCTCCGCCAGCACACTCAGCCGCGCTTCCGGTTGCGCCATCACCATTCGCGCCAGTGAAACCGCCCCGCGCAGTACCCGCTTCTCATCCAGCAGGTACACCTCCGTCACGCTCTCCGGATCGCCATCGAAACTCCGCAGCGCCATCACCGCCTGCGCCACCGTCGCATCTTTTCCCACATAAATAAAGTCGGTCGTCATCGAGCCCGCGGCCGAGTGCTCGTCAAACTCCAGCAGCTCCTCCACTTCATGCCGCTCTTCCGGCTCCATCTCTTCCAGAATCGCGTCCGACTGCTCCTCGCTCAACTCCGCCAGCAAATCTGCCGCCGCCCCCGGATCCATCTCCTCCACAATATCGGCGATCGTCTCTTCGTCCAGCTTCTCCAGCAGCGCCTTCTGCATCTTCGGATCAACTTCTTCCAGCGTCTCCGCCGCCACCTCTTCATCCAGCGACCTGAACACTGCCTCGCGCTCTGCCGGCGGCAAATCCTCCAGAATCTCCGCCAAATCCGACGGGTGCATCTCCGCCAGCCGATCGTACTCAATCCGCAGCTTCACCCTCCGCGCCGGGTCAATCTCGATTACGTCCACAAACGCCCACGGAATTCCACTCGACGCAAACCGCCGCGACATCCTCTCCAGCGTGGCTCGCGGCATCAGCCCCTTGAACACCCGCCGCATCGCCCCGCGCAGCCCCACCTCCACCTCGGCCACGCGCAGCAGGTGTACCGATCCGTGCCCCATCCACTCCAGGTCCACGTCGTTCACCCGCACCACCTTGCGGCCCTTCACGTCGATGATCTGCCGATCCACCAGGTCCTGCGCCAGGTATAGATAGTTGCCCTCATCCTTCAGCGGCACCAGCGCCCCCGGAGTCCGCAGCTCCAGCGTCCCTGCCGGCGTCTCCATCACCTCCTGCGACGGCACAATGCACAAGCCAGTGCGCGTCTTCAGCACCAGCCCCGCCACCTTGCCCGCATCCGCCCCCGTACCGACCGCAATGTCCTTCAGCCGCCCGCGCAAATGCCCCTGCGAATCCGTTACCGGCGTCCCCAGCAGTGCCGTCAGGCTTATCCGCGATGTCGTCCGTGGTTCCATCACTGATGAGTGTAGCCGCTCCCTCCCGCCTTCTGCCGCATGTCTAACAGCACATTATTGGTTCCCATCCTGATTGCTTCACCCCCCCTTCTTGACACAATCCGCTCCAGCCGCGAAACTTCCCCATAGGTTGCTGTGGCAGCGAGACGTGCGAAGCACCCTCTCGCTCCGAAAGACACGGGGTTCAAATCGATTTGAGCGAACCGAAACCAGGCAGGCAAACCATCTCCCTCCCCTCCACCATGGACAGTGTGAGCGAGGTGGAATCCATCGTGGAGAAACTCGCCCTCGCCTCTGGCCTCGACGAGGACGACACCTTCCGCGTCACCATGGCCACTCGCGAAGCCGCCGTCAACGCCGTCCTACACGGCAACGAATACGACCCCGCTAAACACGTCACCGCCAGCTTCGAAAACAACGGCCAGTCCCTCATCATCACCATCGCCGACGAGGGCAAGGGACTCGACCCGTCCAAACTCCCCGACCCCCGCGAACCCGAAAACCTGCTCCTCGGCACCGGCCGCGGCATCTTCCTCATCCGCTCCATGATGGATGAGGTAAACTTCCGTCAACTGAATCCCGGCACCGAGCTCACCTTGGTTAAACACCTGGCGCCCTCGGGAGAAAAAGACCTGGCATCCGCAGGTAGCTGATCGAAGTAAGCACGACCTCTTGACCGCAATTCCGCAGCAAGATTCGCGCTGTCCTTCCCGCAAACCGGCCTCATGCTATAACGTTGGTACCTGACAAGGAGGAATTTCCGTGGCTCTTACGATTCATTCCCGTGAAGTGGACGGCGTTACCGTTCTGGACCTCAGCGGGCGGATCACCCTCGGCGAGGGCAGTGTGCAGTTGCGCGAGGCAGTTCGCGACCTCATCAGCAAGGGTTCCAAAAACATCCTGCTCAACATGGGCGACGTCAACTACATCGACAGCTCCGGCCTCGGCGAACTCGTCAGCGCCTTCACCACCGCCAAAAATCAAGGCGCCGCCGTCAAGCTCCTCAGCCTCACCAAAAAGGTCAAAGACGTCCTGCAGCTCACCAAACTCTACACCGTCTTCGACATCTACGACGACGAAGCCAGCGCCATCTCGTCCTTCAAGTAGCCCCAGCTCGTCCATTCCAACAAAAGGCCATCCCCATTCGAGGATGGCCTTTTCCATTCAACCTGAAACTAGAACTTCACCGCCGGCACCGTCCGTGAAGACGCACTCGCCTGGAAATACGCCGTATTCTCATGGAACCCCAATATCCCCGCCCAAATGCTGTTCGGGAACATCCTCATAAACGTGTTGTAGTCCTGAATCGCTTCGTTATACCGCCGCCGCGAAACTGAAATTCGGTTCTCCGTCCCCGACAGCTCATCCTGCAGCCGCATGAACTGCTCGTTCGACTTCAACTGCGGATAGTTCTCCGTCAGCGCCAGCAGCCGTCCAAACGCCGAATCCAGCGTTCCGTTGGCCGCAATCTTGGCCTCAGGACCATGCGCATTCAGCAACCCCGCCCGCGCGTTCGCAATGTCCCCAAACACCGTGCTCTCTTCCTTCGTGAACCCCTTCACCGTCTCCACCAAGTTCGGAATCAGGTCCGCGCGCCGCTGCAGGTCCACGTCCACCTGCGACCACGCCGACTTCACACCCTCATCCTTTTGCACCAGCTGGTTCTGTGCGCTCTTGAAGCTCCCAAACACAAACAGCACGGCCAGCAAGATGACCCCAACAACCGCCAACAACACCATCGTTCCACGACGCATACAGTCCTTTTCTCCTCCGGCCCCCTAAAGAGCCCTTTCAAAACCCGTTTCCGTCTTTCCGGCTTTTCTCAATTCCAGCCGCGCCACAAATCTCGGGTGCCCTACCCTCGCCGCGTCTCTGTTCTTGCGGCTAGGGTGGGAGACTACGAACCTGATCCCACCATCATCAACACTGCACAAACCCCGGGTGAGCAATTCGGGCATTTCGGCTAGGCCTTGCTTTTTCTGATCACTGACCACTGTTCACTGACCAATGCTCTCACCACGACCCGCCAGCCCCACCACCACCGGAATCCCCACCACCAAACCCGCCAAATCCGCCGCCACCGCCAGAGTCGCCACCTCCACCACCCCAGCCGCCGCCACTACCCCAACCTCCACCGCCGCCCCATCCTCCGCCACGCCAACCACCCAGCGAGTTCAGCAGCAACCCGCCAAACAGCAGCCGGACAATCCACGATCCGCCAAAGAACACCAGCACAATAATCAAAACAATGAGCCCGCCAAACGGCGAACCACGGCGAGCCCGCCGCGGTGCAGCCTGGGTTGCTGCCTCGTCGCTCAGGGTCACGTTTGCGTCCGCCGCAATCACCTGCGCCACCTGGCTCACCTGCGTAAGGATGCCCTGGTCGTAGTCATTCGCGCGCAGATACCCCACCGCCGACCGGCCGATATCGCCCACCTTGGCGTCAGGCAATATCCCCTCAAGCCCGAATCCAACCTCGATCCGCCGCTGATGATCGTTCACTGAAAGGAAGATCAGAATCCCGCGATCTTTACCCTTGGCCCCAATTCCCATCTGGTGGTAGAGCCGGTTGACGTAGTCGTCCCGATCCTCCCCATCAAGTGTGTGGATAGTGACCACCGCAATCTGTGCATTGGCCGCGGAATGCTCAATCTCGCTGCAGATATGGTCAATCTGCGCAATCGCTTCCGGCGAGAGAACTTGGGCATAGTCGCTGACATAATCGGTAGGCTTGGGAAGCTCTGTCAGCTTCTCCCCCACCGCCAGCGACCCACAAAACAACACCAGCCCCGCCACCACCAACCGGAGCCCGTACCCAAGAGGGCGAAATGAGGCTTTCATCGCTCTCTATTCTACGTCGCATGGCCTCCGAAAGTTCCTTTGCGAACGGTCATGTCTCAATTGACTCATTGCTCACTCAGTAAGGACATCACCGCCGCCGCAACCATTGCGTCCAGCGCGGAACTCTGCCGCGCCGCGTCCGCAGAGTCGAATGGCCCCGACCAATTGAGTCCAAAGGAGTCGTTCGCACCCCGATCATGGTTCCAAATACTATCTGCATTCGCATCGGCGAAAGAACGATAGGCTGGATTTGGCCTGGAGCTATAGAGTCGCATCAAATTGCGGACGAATATGCCTTTGAACTGCGGACCGTCGGCGCCGCATTTTGGCTCGCAGGTATCATGCAGAATGCCATGCGCATCCGTGAGGTGCGTGATTGCCGCGCTTGCAATCTGATTGGCCCTGGTTAGGAAGGAACGGTCGTTGCTAAGTCGGCTGAACTCCGCCAGACCGCCAAGAATGACGCCCTGATTGTAGGACCATGTCGTCTGGCCATTGTTGGTGCAGGCTCTCGGATTCGAGGAGTTCAATCCGTCGTTGATGAGATTCTTTGCGTTGATCATGCCCGATTCGGAAAACCACTTCCACTCCCGTCTGCTCCAGTTTGCATACTTCCCCCGTTCGGGCTCAGCGGTGCGGTTGGCCAGGTGCGCCGCCACAGAAAGAAACAATTCATTGGCAATTGCATTCTTGTAATTTCTGTCTTTGCTCCACCAGATTCCCCCACCGCAGGTTGTGGTGTCCCACCCCGCGGCCATATCTGCGAAAATCGACTCCGCCATCTTCAGATACTGTTGAGAGTGAGTCAGATCGTAAGCATTGATCCAGGCCAGCGCCCACCATCCTTCGTCGTCATAATACTGATTGATGAACCCCGCGTTGCTTTTTTGAGCAGCGGCAAACGTATTAGCCAGTACGGACTCATACTCGTGGGTCTTGGCCGCCATCGAGAGGTTCGTCAGCACCGTAATGGCATTGGCGCTGTTCCACCACCCGGTTGTTTTGTAGAGCCCCGTGCTTGTGTCGTACCACCCTTGAAGTGCAACCATCCCGCCGGTCGCTTCCTGCAGATATTTGGATGAGTCATGGGAGTTGGATTGAGCGGAGTCGCTTACGACACCCGCCACCGCCACACACACAAGCAAGACTGCGCGAACGAGCCCCCAGTGTATTCGAATCCTCATCCCGTTCTCCATTTCCAAAGTCTGAATTGTGCGCAAGCGTGGTGATTCGTTCCGCCGGACCCTTGATCGATTCCTGATCTTGGTGCACCACTGACGCTAGATACCGACTGCCGCCAATGCCGCCACCCAAAATGCCGCCCGATGGTTCCATGTTATTGGGGTCACCGAGTGCTCAAATATGCGATTCGGTCTGTTATTCGGTCATCAGGATGGGTCGATTAGGGGGACTATTCCGCGCGCAGAATCTCCACCGGATCGATCCGCAATGCCCTCAAAACTGCAGGCACTGTAGCCACTGCCGCCACTGCCAGAATCACGGCGAAGGGAACCGCCAGCATGTTTGTATCCGAAGCCTTCACCTGAAAAAACAATGACTCCATATACCGCGCTGAAGTCAACCCAAGCCCCACTCCTGCAACCAGCCCTACCACCACCATAGTGAAAACACTTCCCGCTACCAGCCGGACAATGGCCCCACCGCGCGCGCCCACCGCAACCCGAATCCCGATCTCCCGCCGCCGCTGCAACACCGAGTAATTCAACACACCATACAGCCCGATGCCCGCAAGCAAGAGCGCCACAGAAGCAAAAAACACACCCAGCATCGCCAGCAGCCGCTCTCGCACCGTCTGAACATCGATCAGTTCCTGTTGTGCCCGCACATTGCTCACTCGTATGCCCGCGCCAGCCGCCGCAACAGCCTTCCGCAGTTCTCCGGCCCGCGCCATCGGGGCCGTCGGATCGTTGCCGGCCATGCGCACCAGAAACGTTGTGCTGTGCTCCGGCTGCACGACGCCCTTCGCATTCACCTCCCGCAACGGCACAAAGGCCACCGGCAGTTGCGCTTCACGCACGCTGCGATACGGTGCATCCACTACCACGCCAACTACAAGGAAGTGCTCCCGCAAACCATCGTCGCCAACCTCTTCGAAATATCTCCCCACCGGGTTCTCTCCGTTAAAGAACCGCTTTACAAACGTCTGGTTGACAACCGCTGCGCCTGGATTCACATCGCCCGACAAAAACCCCCGGCCCGCCACGATCCGCATCCGCATAGTCTCAAACCAACCCGGCGACACAGGAAGGAAGTACACCAGGTCCACGCTTGGCGACCCGCCGTTTACAGCCACCGCATTGTTCGACGACGATGCCATCAGCGGCCATCCCGACTCGGCAACGCGCTCCACCCCAGGCTTGGCACGCAGCACGTCCGCCACTTCCTCCCACGCCTGCGGCAATTTCCCATGCGGCGCCACCGACTCCAGCAGCAGCAAACCTTGCGGTGAATACCCCAGCGGGATTTGCGACAACCGTTGAAACGTCTTAACAAACAGCCCCGCCATAAGCAGCACCAGGAAGCAGAATGCCACCTGGACCGCGATCATCCCATGCATCATCTGCCGCCGGGCGTGCGGATCGTCTCCACCCTTCAATGCGCTTACAGGCTTCACCGCCGAAGCTCGCAATGCCGGCAACATTCCAAATACCAGCATCACCCCAACGATCAGCCCCACGCCAAAACTCAGCACCCGCCAGTCCGGCGGCAACATCAGCCGCGCCGGATTGTCCCGAGAGCTGAGCATGCTTAGCACCAGCGGCGCTGCCCTCCACGCAAACATCGCGCCGAGCGCACCAGCCAATCCAGACAGCATCGCGCTCTCCACAAGCACCATCTGCACCAGCCGCCAGTGCCCCGCGCCAATGGATACGCGCAACGCCATCTCCCGCGCCCGCGCCGCCGCCAGTGCCGTCATCAGATTGGCCACATTCAGGCACGCAATCGCCAGTACCAGCACCACCAGAGCGCCCAGCCACTCCAGCGCCTGCCGGTAATCCGACTGAAGCCCCGAAACCCCTGCAGCCGCCGGCAGAAACTCCACCCGCTGATGCAGATAGTTGTTGATACTCTGCTGCGGCATCCCCGTGAATCCCTTGGCACGCTCCCTCTCAAACCCAAGATTGATCGCGTCCAGCTTTGCTCGCAGCGGTTCCATTCCCGTCGCCGGCGGGATGACAGCCAGAATTCGGTGCCACGTCGAGTCATCCCGCGTCACCGATCGGTGCATCATCGTCGGCAGAAAGATCTCCGTCACTGTTCCCGGCTCCGTCCCTGTGAAGCTCTTTGGACCGACGCCCACAATCTCCAGCAACTGGTCACCCAACCGAAGCGTTCGCCCAATCACTTTTGGATCTTTTCCAAACCGGCGCGACCAGTAGTCATACGACAAAACCACTACCGGATGCGCGCCTGGAACCCTGTCGTCCTGCTGGGTAAACAGCCGCCCCAGTTCCGGATGCAACCCAAAGCTCTCCCACATCCACCCGGAGACATACTGCACCAGCCCTTTCTCCATCTCCTCGTCCGAAGCGTATGTCAGGTCCATACGGTCGGCGTACGACACTGCGACAAACTCCGCCTGCCCCTTAGCCGCCGACCGCATCAACACAAAATCCGGATACGCCCAGC
>JANXQR010000556.1 GCA_025353435.1 Acidobacteriota bacterium
CTTTGACGATCGTTAGGCCTTCGTCGACCAGGCCTTCGTGAATGAGATGCGAGGCGACCTGGTATTCATTTCCGGTCCACACCTCGTCCGAATACACAAAGGGCAGTGTGGGTTTGTTGCCGCGCGGCCAACTGCAGATCAGTAACCCAGGCTCCTTCCCCATGGCGTAGCCGGCGCGCTGCGCGTTGGCGTGGTTGCTGAGGTCGGTTTTGAAGTTGTGTTTGAAGATGGCTGCGAGGCTCGAGCGCACATTCTTGCGTGTGAGCGCGGTTTCGATGCCGTAGATTCGCGCCATCCACGCGCCAATGACGCCATCGGAGAGGCAGCCGCTTCCATATTGATACTTCGGACCTTCGCGCTTGAGGAGCTGCTGCATCTCACTACTTTTGTCGTCGACGTTGGCGACGCTGTCTGCGAAGGATTTGTCATGCAGGTCAAGGTATTGAACCTTCTGCTGGTAGTACTCGCCGTTGAATAGGTGCTCGTCCATAAAGGCGGCGCAGCGGTTGGCGAGATCGCCGTAAAAGGACGCATCTTCGGCGTGACCAGTTGCGGATGCCATCTGCGCCGTGGCCGAGAGTGCGCCGAGATAGATGCTGGTGCACATGCCATCCGGACCCCAGAATTCAATGTCGAATGTGTTGTGATGAGGCTCGAAGAGGCCGCCGCGATGGTCGGGGTCCCAGGTGCGAATGCCGTAGTCGAGACTGCGCTTGGCGAGCGGATACATGCGCTTGAGCCAATCGGTGTCGCCGCAGATGTGCCAGTCGCGGTAGAGCTTCATAATGCCGCCGAGCTGGCCGTCGGATGCGGCGTGCCAGCCGTGATCGACAGGGCCGTCGGGAATTGCGCCACGGAAATTTACATGGCCGCGGTCATCCATTGAGCGCAGATATTCTATGTCGCGAAGGGTGCGCTCGAGCTGCGGATAGAGATGCGGAAACGCCTGTGCGTAGTTCCAAACATGCGTACACGAGCCATGGCAGCAGCCGCTATCGGGGAAGCAGCCTTCCCATCCCCACATGTTTCCGTTTTCCTCGCGGAGGACCGTGGGGGATTTCAGGATGCCAAGGTTGGAAGATATGGCGTCGAGCACATAAGGCGGAAGGGTGGAGGCGAAGAATGCGTCTTTGAATTTCACCGTGCGCTCGCGCAGAGAGGTGTATTCGGTCTCGACATATTGCGCGACGTCCCGTGCGTCTTTCCAATGATTCACGTAGTACGGACGCCACGGTGCGGGCTGGCCGGGGGCCATGGTGCGGCAGCCTGGTTCACCTTGAATGCCGGCGGGCGCTTTGCCGCCATCGTGGATATAGCAGTTGGGGAAGTGCCAGGAGATGACTATCGGATAGGTGCGCGACTCGCCGGGAGCGAGCTTGCCTTCAAGCAGTATGGACGCGCCATTTCTGCCGGCCTTGTCGATGCTGTTGGAGCCCTCGTTGGTGGTGAAGGTGCCGGTGGAAACTTCGCGCCACAAGGCTGAGAGTGAGTCGAATTCCCAGCCAGGGCTGCGCAGCCACATGCCTTTGATGCGGGGGGCGTGGCCGACGACGGTGAGGCTGGCGCTGCCGAAAGATTCGGCGTTCGCATCTTCAGAGTTGGAGAGGAAGACACCCTTGCCGGGAATGGCGGCGTTAAGGGTGGATGCCATTTCCGATTTGCAGCCCGGTGCGAGATGCGAGATGTGGTAGGAGAACTCGTATTCGACGGCGCGGGAGGAGGCGTTGTGAAGTGTGTAATCCAGAAGCACGCATGGGATGCCGGAGTTTTTGTCGTCGAGGGGGATGAAGGGATTCCACCCTGTGAGCGTGACTTCAAGGGGAATGGACGGGTCGGTGAAGCGGGCTTCGCCGAGTGGATATTCGCCTTTGAAGATGCATTTTGCGAAGCGCGGAAAGCCCTCGAAGCCGCCACGCCGCAAGCCCTGACCTTGCAAGCCCTGATCGAAGATTTTGAAGGGTGGGAACGGGCCTTCAATGAGCTTGGTAACGCTCGATGAGCCGCTTGAAGTGCCTTTGATATGCAAGATTGCGAATGCGGCTTCGGCGGAATTGGCGGTGAAGCCCGCCGGCAAGGCTGTGGTCTCTGGTCGCGTGCGGATGGAGAAATCTTGCAAGCCGCCGTAGCCATTGAGGCAGATGGAGCCAGCGCCGATGCCGCCGAGGGGCATGGCGACTTGGGTGGCATATTCTCCGCTGAAGGTGCGCTGCGGCGCGGGCTTGAGAAGGTCCGCCGGTGCGTAGGGAGTGGCGGTGGCGGAATCAGGTTCGGCAATTTCAGCGAGAGCGGGCTGCGCACTAACGGCGCCGGTGGCCGCGGCAATCGCGGCGGACGAGGCGGCTGCGAGGAACTCTCGGCGCGTGGGCTCTTTGGGCGAAGACATGGAGCCTCCGAAACATTCGTATGAACGTTACCGAGTGTATCGAACTTGCGCGGTGGTTGGATTTCGCAGGGCTGGATTGATGCGCTCGCTTCGGGATTTACACGGCGCGCGACAGGATGGACTCGTAGTACTGCACGTATTGCGGCAGCACCAGCGTGGAGCAGAAGCGTTTCTGGGCGTTGCGGCGGCCGGCTTCGCGCATTTCGTTCAGACGCGTGCGGTCGGTGAGGAGTTCGATGGCGCCGC
>JANXQR010000633.1 GCA_025353435.1 Acidobacteriota bacterium
GTGCTTGGTGGAGCGACTTCTACTTCTGGATCATCGGCAACTCAGGGCATTTCGGCCGGGACCACGCCTAACACGAGTGTTTCTTCTGCCGGTGCGAGAGCGATCCCTCTCAGCGCGTTCACCCACATGACAGACACCACAGAGCCATTGGCGATTACGCACCAGGGGCAGTTTCCTGCGGTTACCGTGTCATTCAACCTGGCGCCGAATGCATCCTTGGGAACGGCGATCACCAAGATCGACGATCTGGCCAAACAACTCGATCTTCCACCCACCGTTCAGGCGGACTTTCAGGGAACGGCCGCCTCGTTCCGAAACTCGCTGTCCAATGAGGCGCTGCTGATTCTCGCTGCCCTCGTCACGGTGTACATCGTTCTGGGCGTTCTTTACGAAAGCTTCATCCACCCCATTACCATTCTTTCCACACTTCCTTCTGCGGGCGTCGGAGCGCTCCTTGCTCTCATGCTGTTTCATCAGGACCTCAGTGTCGTCGCCATCATCGGCATTATCCTGCTGATTGGCATTGTGAAAAAGAATGGAATCATGATCGTCGACTTCGCGCTGGAGTCCGAGCGGGACCGCGGCAAGAATTCCACCGAGGCCGTCTACGAGGCCTGCTTGCTCCGCTTCCGTCCCATCATGATGACAACGATGGCTGCGCTGCTCGGAGGCATCCCGTTGGCGGTTGGTACTGGATTGGGCTCCGAACTGCGGCGGCCACTCGGCATCGCCATGGTGGGCGGACTGCTCTTGAGTCAGATCCTCACCCTCTACACCACGCCGGTTATTTACATCTTCTTCGATAATCTCGGCCAGCGCCTGACGGGGCGCAGTTCCTCACATACAGCTCCGCGGAATCAACCCCCGCGCGCCGAGGCGGAGCCTGCATGAGCCTGTCATCTCCATTTATTCACCGGCCGGTCGCGACAACCCTGCTCACGATCGCAGTAGCGATTGCAGGCGCAATCGCGTACACAGTGCTGCCGGTCTCACCCCTGCCGCAGGTGGACTTTCCCACCATCAATATCCAGGCCGGCCTGCCCGGCGCCAGTGCGGATATCATGGCGGCGTCCGTTGCAACACCGCTAGAACGCCAATTCGAGCACATCGCCGGCATCACCGAGATGACCTCGTCGAGTTCGCTCGGCAGCACCAACATTACCCTGGTGTTTGACCTAAGCCGAAACATCGACGGCGCCGCGCGCGATGTGGAAGCCGCCATCAATACAGCGCGCACCTATCTTCCTATTAATCTTCCGTCCAACCCGTCTTATCGCAAGGTAAATCCGGCCGACAGCCCCATCATGCTGCTTGCCCTGACCTCTGACACGTATCCCACTACCAAGATTTACGACATTGCCTCTACCGTTCTGCAGCAAAAGATATCGCAGATTCAGGGCGTAGGTCAGGTTGCGGTGAATGGAAGCTCAACTCCTTCCGTTCGCGTCGAAGTCGATCCCCAAAAGCTAGAAAGCTTCGGAATGACTCTCGGTTCAGTGCAATCGGTGCTCAGCCTGCAGAACGCGCACGAGCCGCGAGGACAGTTGTCTGACGGCGATCGCACGGCCGACATCATCACCAACGATCAGATATCGAAAGCGGATGATTACAAGCCATTGATAGTTGGTTATCGCAATGGTGCAGCCGTCCGATTGTCAGACGTTGCCGAGATTGTCGACTCCACCTCGAACATTCGCACCGCCGGATATATTGACGGAGTCCGTGGAGTGTTCATCATTATCTTCCGCCAGCCGGGCGCCAACATCATTCAGACTGTTGACCGAATCAGGGCCCAGCTGCCCTTCCTCGAAGCGGTCCTTCCCAAAGGGGTAAAGACCACCATCGCGGTCGACCGAACCACCACGATTCGCGCGTCGGTAAACAACGCACTGACGACCCTCGTTGGTTCCATCATCCTTGTTGTTCTTGTCGTCTTTGTCTTTCTGCGGAGCCCGCGTGCAACGCTCATCCCAAGCGTCGCCGTCCCCGTCTCTCTTATAGGGACGTTGGCAGTGATGTGGCTGTTCGATTACAGCATCGATAA
>JANXQR010000691.1 GCA_025353435.1 Acidobacteriota bacterium
CGGCGGCATTCTTGACCTGGTGCTGCGTGAAGTCGAGATCGAGTGCCTTCCTGCGGACATTCCGACCCACGTTGATGTGGATGTCAGCGGCATGAACTTGTTCGACGTAATTCGTGTGAGCGATCTGCCGCACTCGGACAAGATCAAGTTCCTGGATGCCGAAGACGCGACCGTCGCGCACGTCGTTTCGATCCGCGAAGAAGTGGTTCCTGTGGCGGATGCCGTGGCGGCAGTGGTGGCACCTGGGACGCCGGCCGAGCCCGAAGTTGCCAAGAAGGGCAAACCCGATGCCGACGCGGCCAAGAAGCCCGAAGGCGGAGCGAAGAAGTAAGCCTTGGAAGAAGCAAGTCAGTCCGGGGCCATTCAGTCCGGCAACGGCGGTCAAGTTCGCCGAGGTCCATTCATTGTGGTGGGCCTCGGCAATCCGGGCCCGGACTATTTCTGGACGCCGCATAACGCGGGGTTCATGGCAATCGACCGCATCGCCGAGCAAGAGGGCGTTGTGGTGCAGAACCGGCGGTGCCGGGCAGTGACAGCAACGTGCCGGATGTCAGGGCGCGAGGTCATCCTGGCCAAGCCGGAAACGTTTATGAACCTGAGCGGAGCGTCTGTAGCCGCACTGGTTCGTGAGTACGAAGCGGACCCGGCGCAGGACCTGCTCGTGATTTATGACGAGCTGGATTTGGCGCTGGGGACGTTCAAGATCAGGGAACGCGGTTCGCCTGCCGGGCACAACGGAGCCCGCAGCGTGACCTCGGCCCTGGGTAGTCAGGAGTGGCTGCGGTTGCGCATCGGAGTGGGACAGGATCTTCCTCTGGAGGCAATTGCAGCGGGCGCAAGCCGGCGTGGAGGCATTGATTATCTGCTCTCTCCGCTGGGCAAGCGCGATCTGACGGTGCTGGACGAGGTGCTGGACCGGGTGGCTACGGCCACCAGACGCATTATCGAATTAGGACCGGCAGCGGCGATGAATGAGTTCAATCGCAAAAGCGAGTGAACAGTGGTCAGTGGTCAGTGATCTGAAGCATCTGGCCGGTTTGAGTTTGGGCTGTGAAAAGCAGCTGAGGCAGTAGGCAAGAGAAAGTGGCCGCTATGGTTTTGGCCGGCGGCAGCGGCTGGGGCTGAGGTGCTCCAGCGGAAAGAGAAACCGGATGTCCCGTAGTTACGAGGTAATGTTCATTCTTCGGCCCGATGTGGCTGAAGAGGATGTCGACAAGCTGATCGCCGGCTTTAACACCACCGTCACCAATGGCGGCGGATCGATAAAGACGATCGATAAGATGGGCCGGCGCAAGCTTGCTTACATGGTGCGCAAGTTCAACGACGGCAATTACGTTCTGTTGCATCTCGATGCCGACGGCGCGGTGGTTGCGGAGCTTGAGCGCCGCTTGCGTGTGTCAGAGCCGGTGATCAAGTTCCTCACCGTGCGTATGGACGAGGAAGAGAAGCGTCTGGCCAAAGTGAGGGCACTGCGCGCCACGCGTCGCAAGCTGAGCGCCGAGCCTCACCAGCAGCCGCAACAGCAGCCGCAGCCGGCGGCCGTTGCTGCTCCTGTTGCTGTGCCGGTTGCAGTTCCCCCCGTGGCGGAGCCTGCAGCGGAAGCCGCCCAGGCCAGCGCCTAAGCAGTCGACAGGAATTGCCGCTGCCCGGCCGTGAAAGACCGGGATCAACAGGCGGCCCCATCCCAGCGCTTCGGACGAGATCCGGAGCGCCAGAGAGCAAAGAGGAAACATCATGGCTGATGAAGTACAAGGCAAGACGCCCGAGAGTGGCGCACCATCAGGAGGGCACGGCGGTTCAGAACGTGGACCTGGATCTGGTTCAGGCCCCGGCGGCCCGGGCGGACCGCGTCAAGGCGGCGGACGTCCCAGCGGCGGCCCCGGCGGACGCGGCAAGTTTTTCCGTCGCAAGAAGGTTTGCAAGTTCTGTACCGAGAAGATCGATGCGATTCCTTACCGCGATGTGCGTCTGTTACAGGGTTTTGTGGCTGAGCGCGGCAAGATTGTGCCCCGCCGGTTGACGGGCGTTTGCACCACGCATCAGCGGCGCCTGACCCGCGCCATCAAGCAGGCTCGCAACATCGCCTTGCTGCCGTTCGCCACCAGGCACTAAGCAGCAGGTTGACCGCCTGGTCGGCTATCCCGCTTTAGTGGGATGGGGCTGACCAACAAGCGGGCGACAAAGCTGCGGAAACAGATGTAGAATCTGCGCGGCGCAATGCCCTGTCGTAGTCCGGGTCAGAGTGAAGGACGGCCCCAGGGCGCGCGCAAGAAACAATGGAGATTAGAGATGGAAGTCATTCTGAAAGAAGACGTAGCCAACCTCGGCCACCGCGGAGACGTGGTGAAAGTGGCCGACGGCTACGGACGCAATTTCCTGCTGCCGCG
>JANXQR010000692.1 GCA_025353435.1 Acidobacteriota bacterium
ACGGATCCTGCCAGTATTTTGGGGCTACTTCCATGACCACGTAATACTGATTCAGCTGCGTGTAGATGACCGAAACTTGAGATTGGCCGAAGGCGCTGTAGAGCGATCTGTCCAGCGACTGTGCAGTCTGCCCGAGGCGTGCAGCGGTCACACGGTCATAGGTAAGCTTCTCCTGAAGGCCGCCGTTCTGCTGGTCGCTGTTCACGTCGAGCAAGCCGGGAAGCTTCTTCATGTTTTCCATCAGAATCGGTCCCCACTTGGCCAGGTCCGGTACGTTCTCGGTCTGAATGGTGTATTGGTACTGAGCACCGCCGCCGCGCCCCCCGATGCGCAAGTCCTGGGCTGCTTGCAAAAAGGCCGAAGCGACGGGCAGCCGGCTCATCTTGGGCCGCAGGCGGTTGATTACCGCAAAAGCATCTTCCCGGCGTTCCTTCCCAAGCGGCTTAAGGGCCATAAAGATGAAGCCACCGTTCCCCTGGCCCGTATACGCATTCACGTGGGCCACGGCCGGATCCGCCTTGATGACTCCGACGAGTTCCTTCACCGAGAAGTTCATGAATGGAAATGAAGCGTCCTGAGGCCCCTGCACCATGCCCATGATCACGCCCGTGTCCTGCTGGGGAAAGAAGCCCCAGGGGATGCGAGCTATCACCACAACATTCAGAGCAATCGTGAGAACCAACACGATGAGGGTGAGCGCCGGGTTGTCCATGACCCAGGAGAGCGAAACCCTGTAAATCGCGACAAGGCTGTTCAGGGATCGCTCGCTGACGCGATAAAACCAGTTGTGCCGCTCGCCTTCAACGTGAGCCTTGAGCAGATGCGCGCACATGGTAGGAGTCGTGGTTAGGGAAACGGCCATTGAAACGAGAATGGCTGTCGAGAGGACGACCGCGAATTCACGGAAGAGCCTGCCGATGATGCCGCCCATGAGAAGGATCGGGATGAATACGGCGATCAACGACATGCTGATTGAAAAGACGGTGAAGCCGATCTCCTTGGCGCCCTGCAACGCCGCCGCAAATGGCTCCATGCCACGCTCGAGATGACGCGTAATGTTCTCCATCACCACGATGGCATCGTCCACCACGAACCCCGTGG
>JANXQR010000699.1 GCA_025353435.1 Acidobacteriota bacterium
CGGCGGGTGCCGGAGGGCGGATTGGAGCGGGAGACGAGATTTGAACTCGCGACCCTCGCCTTGGCAAGGCGATGCTCTACCACTGAGCTACTCCCGCTTGTCGCAGATTTGAGTATACTGGCGGCCCTCAGGCAGGTCAAACCCCGGCCGGCCTCAATCCACCGGGATTCTGGGACCCCAAAACCGCCTTGCCTGGTCCCGCAACTGCCCCGTTTTCAACCTTTACCATCTCCCCGTCGCGCATGTGCAGAATGCGTCCTGCAACCTGGGCGGCTTCCGGGTTGTGGGTGATCATCAGCACCGTCTGGCCCAGCTCGCGATTCGACCTGACCAGCATCTCCAACACCGCATCGGAGTTCTTTGTGTCCAGATTTCCGGTGGGCTCGTCGGCCAGCACAATCGCCGGTCTGGTGATCAAAGCCCGGGCAATCGCCACCCGCTGCTGCTCCCCGCCGCTCAACTCCGACGGCCGATGTTTTAGCCGCCCACGGATCGACAGCAGATCGCTCAAGTGGTCGAGGTACTTGCGATCCAGCGGTTCCTTCCGGCCGCTTACCGCGTACGCCAGCTCAATATTTCCCATCGCTGACAGCGTCGGCAGCAGGTTGAATTTCTGGAAGATGAAGGTGATGCGGTGTTTTCGCAACTGCGTGCGTTCGGCGTCGTTCAGCGTCGCAAAATCAACGCCGTCGATCACCACGCGCCCGTGCGTCGCCCGCGTCAGTCCTCCCAGCAGATAGAAGAGTGTCGACTTGCCCGATCCCGAAGGGCCCACAATGGCGACATACTCGCCCCTCTCAACGGCAAAGGAAACGCCGCGCACGGCGGGAACCTCGAGCCGGCCCGAACGGTAAACCTTGGTCAGATTTTCGACAAGAATGATCGGCGACGATGCTTGGTCTGGCACTTCTCGATTGTAAATGGCTGAGAATGACGGGGCTGGAGCAGGGCGAACTTCTACATCATTGGGCACGCTCGGGGTTCGGATTCCGGAGCCGGATCGCCGTCAAGGCAGATGGAATGGTCCAATGCACTAAAATGGCCCTGCAAATACCTTTTGCGCAGGACGCACACCCCATGACTGTTGAAATGAAATCGTCGCTCGTCAAATCGATTGAAACCGCCGCCTCCCAGGCCGGCATGGTCCTGGTGTCCGTGACCCAGGGCAGCGACTTCCACGGTGCGCCTACCGCCGTTTTCGAGTTCGGACTCTCCGATATCCCTGGCCGCAAGCTGCGCCTCGAACTAACCGATACCTTCGACTTCGACAAGCCGCTCCTGCTTCCCGAGATGAGCGCGCACCTTGCTGCCGAAGCCAAGCGCCTGCACAATCCGCGTCCCGAGTGCTACGTCACCCTTGCCGGCCTGCCTCTCGCCTTTGGCAAATTCCAGTGGCCCTTCCACCGCTCCACATCGGGCGCCGACACTTACATCGTCCACGGTCAGATGGATCTGGCCGACGGCGGAGCGCACGACCTGCACGCCAAGATTTCGGCTTCCGTCACGGTCACATTCGCCGAAATCGTGCCCGCCATGGAGCAGCCCTATGCCGAGACCTTCATCTACAACGCCATCCGCAAAACAGTCGACCTCGGCCAGCTCGAATTACTCAAATCCGGCAACCGCCAACCTGTCCCCGTCACCACCCGCTACTACAGCCGCTGGCAGAAGAAGTTCGTCTTCACCGAGACTGACGATAAGGAGCGCCTGGACTACGTTCTCACCAAGGTCTACTGGCTCTCCGGCGTCCTCGGCGAAGGCAAGCCGGTGTGGATTGCCGACCCGCGCGACGCGCAATACCTCAACACCAAGGAAGCCGACCTGCTCCGCATGGCCAACGATGAAGCCGGTCAAGGCCTCATGGTTCTCAACGGCGAGTTCGCTTCCGCTACTCCACAATTGATGGAGCGCGCACCCGAATTCCGCGCCCGCCTCGACGCCGCCCTCGACTTCACCAAGCCAAAGTTCAACGAATCCATGCGCTCCGGACATGCCAATATGTAGGCGAGCTTTTAGCTCTCAGCTTTCCGGTCTCCAGAATTGATCGTCCGCCCGCTTGGCGGCTTTGCTGGGGTCATTCTTCACAGCGCACCGTCATCACCGGTCCCCAAAAGCGAGGGACCGGTGGCACCCTCATCTGGGTCGGAAGAATTCACCGAGACCGTGGCCACCCGCCAGTCTTGACTATGGACACATGACCATGGTCACGAGTAGAATCGACCTGACGGACACGGGGGCGGCATGCGGACCATTCCAGCGGGTGAATTCAAGGCAAAATGTTTAGCCATTCTGGATGAAGTGAATTCAAGTGGCGAACCGGTGCTCATTACCAAGCGCGGAATTGGAACATCGACGCGTGCGACGGGCTTTCCGCGCTTGGTAATGAGCACCGGTTCGCCACTTGAATTCACTTCATCCAGAATGGCTAAACATTTTGCCTTGAATTCACCCGCTGGAATGGTCCGCATGCCGCCCCCGTGT
>JANXQR010000322.1 GCA_025353435.1 Acidobacteriota bacterium
CGCCGGTGATGCCGGATTCTCCTGCCGCCCCTCGCACCGTTGCCCCCGCGGCTCGCATCAGCATCGACGTGTTGGTCACCGATGGAGCCGGCAAGCCGATAAGCGCGCTCGAGCCTGTCGACTTCAGCATCTTTGACAACGATCAGCCGCGCAAGGTGCTCAGCTTTCGCCGCACCGACCCCTTCGCGGGCAGCCGAATCGATCCGCCAGTAGAACTCATCATCGTTCTCGATGCGGTGAACGTGCCCTACTTTGCCGTCACAAATCAGCGTCTCATGCTGGAAAAATTCCTGCGCCAGAATGACGGCAGGCTGACTCTCCCCACTTCGGTCTTCATATTTTCGAACAAGGGTCTTCAAATTCAGCCAGCGCCCTCAAAAGACGGGAACGTTCTGGCCACGGCGCTCGCCCAGGCTACCGGCACCGTGCGCGCCCGCGATATTACCGGCGGCGTCTTCAGCCTAGAAGAACAGTTCAACGATTCATTCAAGACCATCAAGGGTATTGCCGAAAATGAGGCTGGAAAACGCGGCCGCAAGATTCTGGTTTGGATTGGGAGTGGTTGGCCCCTGTTGACCGAACGATTCTTCATTCAGACCAACGAGTCGCGCCGCAGCTACTTTGAGCAATTGGAAAAACTGACGAACAAACTGCGCGAGGCCCGCATCACCATCTACAACGTTGCCCCCATTGTTGGAGTCACGCGCGAACTCTACAAGGGTTATCTCAAGCCGGTCATGGACCCGAAAAAGATGGAGATTGGATACCTGGCCCTTCAGGTCTTCGCCGTGCAGACGGGAGGGCGCGTGGTTGATCCCGGAAACGACCTGATGGCGTTGATCAAAAGCTGCGTCAACGACGTCGGCGAGTACTACACCCTCACCTTTGAACCGGCGTCGATGGCGACCCCCGACCAGTACCACGGCATTCGAGTAAAGGTGAATGGAAACGGTCTGACCACGCGCACCACGAGCGGCTATTACAGCCGTCCGTAACGACTGCACCGATGGTCACACGGTGCGGAAATCTCCCCATCGGAATGCGCCGCTTGCTCAGTCATGGTGGAAATAGAAGAGATTCCCGTCCAGATCCTCGACGGTGAACTGCCGCAGCCCCCAAGGCTTTTTTTCCAGAGGATCGACGATCTTCGCACCTGACGACGTCAATTCCTGGTGCAAGGCATCGATCTCTTCGGCGAACACCCAGTGAATGGAAGGCTCGAACGGCGGTTCCCTTTTCCGAAAGAATATCGCCACATCGCCGCGTGTTACAGATCCAATCCCTTTGCCTGGGTACAGCCATCCAATCTCAAAGCCAAGTGCATCTCTGTAATGGTGTTGTGCGCGTTCAACATCGACCACCGGCAACTCCGGCACCGGACGGCCCATCGGGTTTATTTTCTCTTTTGCGCCCACACGGCTCTCCTTTATTCAAGAAGGTCGCCCTGCATCACTTTGGGAAACGACCCGGGATGCAGGTTGCTTGACAGTGTAACAACAGAATCCCTACACTTAATAAGGAAGACTCCGCCCAAATTTCTTGCGTAACGTAGTTTGAACGCAGTAACTTGAAGGCGAGCAGGCGGAGTCGGGAGCGCGGTACGATGTCGGATACACGCGTCAGCCCGCGAGAGCGGTTGGTGCTCACGGCCATCATCGAAGTCTATATCGCCACCGGGGAGCCTGTGGCCTCGCAGGCTGTAGCGCGCTATTTTGAAAATCGCGAAGGCCTCAGTTCCGCCACCATTCGCAATGTGATGGCCACGCTTGGGGAATCGGGATTACTCGATCAACCCCACACTTCTGCAGGACGCGTACCGACGGCCGGGGCCTTTCGCTACTACGTCGAACAGCTTACGCAGTCTGGTCGCATGGCCGCGGGAATGCCTTCTCCTTCCCCAAACCTGGGACAAATTACTGACCAGCAGCGCGACCAGATCGAGGACAGCTTCAACGGCGTGTCGAGCACCAACGAGTACCTTGAGCGCACATCGCAGGTGCTGGCGCTGCTTTCCAGCGGACTCGGCGTTGCCTTGGCCAGCTCTACCGCAGCGCAGGTTCTTGAACATATTCATTTTTCGCGGCTCGCTACCGGCCGTGTGCTGGCCGTGCTTGTAACGCAGGCAGGAGCCGTTCAGGACCGCGTGCTCACGCTTGACCGCGATCTATCGCACCTGGAACTCGACACCGCAGCGCGCTATTTGAACGAGAACTTCCGCGGCTGGCCCATCGACCGCATCCGCACCGACGTGACGCGCCGTGTGGATGCCGAGCGACAGGCTTATCACCAGATGCTTGCCTCGGTTGAAGAACTCTGCCGCAAGGGAGCGTTGACCACCGAGGGCGACTCCACCCTTTTTGTCGACGGCATGGCAAACCTTATCGGCGCTGAAATGGACCGCGCGCGGCTGCGCGAAATGCTGGTCGCTCTCGAAGCCAAACAGCGGCTTGTCGAGCTGCTCACGGCTTACGTGGACGGCCGCCAGCAGGAAGTGCGCGTCGTTGTTGGCCTGGAG
>JANXQR010000708.1 GCA_025353435.1 Acidobacteriota bacterium
CGAAGACATCCCGCACGACACGACGGCGTCCGTCCTTGGCCGTGCCTGACAGTTCCTTGAGCGAGAGGAATAGCTCATCGTTGACGAAGGCCATGAGCGGTTCGCCGGTGATGCCTTCGGGGTCCGCTGCCCAGGTGCGCCACTGGAACTTCTTCGGGATGGGCGATCGGTAGTCCTTCTGCATCGCTTCGAGTTCCAGGTCCTGGTCATCGATGATCTTCAGAAAGAACATCCAGCAGAGCTGGGAGATGCGCTGCGCATCGCCATCGACGCCGCTGTCCTGTCGCATGATGTCTTGAATGGATTTGACGGTGTTGCGAACGGACATGGGTTATGCAGCTCCCTGATACAGCGCGTTTTGGAGTTCATGTACGGCCTTTTCAAAGCCTGGTCGTCCACCAAAGTTTTTGAGTAGCTCAATGGGAGTGCCCATCGTATCGAACGGTGAAATCTTTAGGATCTGCGGATCGTCCAGACTGGTGACACCTTCGTCCTGGTATTTCTGGAGCAAGGCCTCCAGTACCGCGCGGGCTTGCTTGCCATACTTGGTGAAGACATTCCGCTTGCGGACGTTCTCCACGCGTTCTCGTCGGGTGAGCGGCGGCTGGTCAAACGCCACATGGCAGATGAGGTCGAAGGGGTCGAGGTCCTTTCCCACTTCTTCGGCCAACGGTTCAAGCAACAGGCCTTCGCTTTCTAATTCCTCGATGATGGCTTGCTTGCGCTCGGTGTTGTTCCACCGCTTGAGAAATGCGTCGAGGCTGGCATAACAAGTCCGCAAGGTCTTCTTGGAGTAGTCGCGCAGACTTTCGGTCACGAGCTTGCCGTATTCATCGAGGTACTCGACGCGCTCCGCAATCACGGTGACTTCGTCGCCATGAATGTAGTATTTGCGCGGCTGAGTCCCCCCAGGTGGGATGGTGATGTCCGGCTTGGCAGGATCGACGACGACTCGTTCATCCTCGCCTGGTTCCGGCGGGATAGGGTCTTCCGCATCAACCGATGGGAGCACATTATCCGGCGGTACTACCGGATCGTTCTCTCCCGGTTCGTAGATCTGCACCGGTTCGCCATCGAAATCGGGGTCGGCGAAGTGGTTGGTGGCCTTTCGGAAGTCGATCAGCGTGAAATAGTACTTCTTGGTATCTTCGTGGACGCGAGTTCCACGGCCGACGATCTGTTTGAACTCGGTCATCGAGCCTACCTCGCGACCAAGGACGATCAGGCGGCAGGTCTGGGCATCGACCCCGGTAGAGAGCAGCCGCGAAGTGGTGACGATCACAGGCCATTTCGCCTCCGGGTCAATGAAGTTGCCAAGCTGGGCGCAGCCTTCGGCATCATCGCCGGTGATCCGCATCACGTAGCGCTCGTTCTGGTGCACAAGATCGGAGTTCTCGTTAATCAGGGCCTGGCGCATACGCGCGGCGTGGGGGGTGTCCACGCAGAAAACGATGGTCTTCTGAAAGCGGTCGCCGCTGTCCTTTAAGAATTCACTGACCCTGCGAGCGACACGCTTGGTGCGCTCGTCGATGACTAGGTTCCGATCGTAATCCTTCTGGTTATAGATGCGATCTTCGATCTCCTGGCCATACTTGTCGGTCTCTCCCTTGGTCGGACGGTAGCCTTCCACGTCCACATCGAGATGGACTTTCACCACTTTATAGGGAGCCAGAAAGCCGTCGCGGATACCTTCCTTCAGCGAGTAGGTATAGACGGGTTGGCCGAAATAGTGGATGTTCGAGACGTATTCGGTTTCCTTCGGCGTGGCGGTCAGACCGATCTGGGTGGCGCTGGAGAAGTAGTCGAGAATCTCTCGCCAGGCGGAATCCTCCGCCGCGCTGCCACGATGACATTCGTCGATCACGATGAGGTCGAAGAAGTCGGGCGAGAGTTCCCTGAAGAGCTTTTGGGATTCCTCCGGGCCTGTGATGGCCTGATAGAGTCCAAGGTAGATCTCGTAGGAGGTGTCGATGCGCCGATGCTTCTTGTCGACAGCGGTCGGCAGATCCACTACATTTCCGTCTTCACGCTCGATGGTCTTGGAGCCTGTGCTGAGCTTGGCCATTGTCTTCCCAAAGGGGCGGAAGTCGTTGACCATGGTCTGATCGATCAGGACGTTGCGATCGGCGAGGTAGAGGATGCGTTTCTTGCGCTTGGCCTTCCACAAACGCCAGATGATTTGAAAGGCGGTGTAGGTCTTGCCGGTGCCAGTCGCCATGACAAGGAGGATACGGTCCTGGCCTTTGGCGATGGCTTCGATGGTCTTGTTAATCGCGATGCGTTGGTAGTAGCGCGGCTCCTTCCCGCTCGCGTCGTCGTGGTAATTCTGGAGGACGACTTCTTCTTGCCAGGGCGCCAAGCCTTTCCAGGTCCGGTACTTCTGCCAGAGTTTATCCGGGGCTGGGAAGGCGGCAAGGGATAAGTCGGTTTCCAACTTGCCGCTCTGGCCGGTTCGGTCGTGGAACAGAAACCCGTCACCGTTGGATGAGAAGACGAAGGGGATGTCGAGGGTCGTGGCATACTCCAGGGCTTGCTGCATGCCAGCGCCGACGGCGTAGCTGTTGTCCTTGGCCTCGATCAGGGCAATGGGAATGTTCGGCTTGTAGTAGAGAATGTAATCGGCACGCTTGGCTTTGCCGCGAGTGACCAGCTTGCCCCGGACAATGATCCGGCCTTTGGTGAAGTAGACCTCCTCACGAATCTGTGACATCTCATCCCATCCCATCCCACCTGCTTGACGGCGGGCGTGATGAACTTGGTGCAGATGTCACGTTCGCTGAGCGACTTTTTGTCGAGTCCCGGCATGTACGAAAACACCCGTCAGATAAGGCTATGGCGGAGCCAGGATACCCTTTTCCACGCGGGAAAGCACGCTGACTTGGAAGGGAATGGCCTGGAAATGGGACCGTTCATTCCGGTCACTTGCATACAAACCTGTTGGGACTGACACGTAGAGAACGCTTTTCGCACCATGTTTCCCACTGTGCGCGCTCACCAGGAATAGGAATGCACCGCCAGGCCTACCTGCCCCGTGTCTCTGACATGCGGACAAGATGTCTTCCCCGGCATCTCCTTACGCAAACAACTGTTCTATGACACTCATGGGTAGAAACAGCCTGATCGGCGGGTCCACGAAAGGCGTGAAATCGTAGTGTGTGTAAAACTCAACAGCCCGACTGTCCTTCGCATCGACCACCACCGCGACCGATGCAACCTGACGCGAAGCCTGCCAGCTGCGATGCAGGGCGTCCATCAGCAGATGCTCTCCGGCCCCTTTCCCCTGCAGCTGCCTGTCGATAGCCTGGCGCCCAAGAAGCGTTGCCGGGACGACCGGATACCGAGGGAGTTTTTTCGCCACATGCTCCGGCCACGCACCAATATCCACGCTGAGGGCCGAAAGTGTGTAGAATCCTATAACTGTATTGTTTTCCCCCTCACAGAGCACACATGTCGCGGCCACGCGTTTCCGCGCGTCCTGTCCCGCCTGTACCCTTAGATATGTATCGAGTGGCTCGCTGCCGCAGGTAAACCCTGACCGGTTATGCTGTTTGCCGAGCGCCTCAACGCGGTAGCGCGTCTCCTCTTTCTTCCCGGGCAACTAAATCCCCGCCCTATGCTTGTAGTGTTTCACCGCCTGCCGAAGCGTCTTTCCGGGTGCGGCTGGCTTCACGAGCGCCTCCACAAAGATCTTCCGCTCACGTTCGCTCAGCGTCAGCACATCATGCGCGCGCAACGCCCTCTCCGCGGCCTCCTGCACGCTCGCAAACAGGAAATCCGTCAGCGACCGGCCCTGCACGGTCGCCGCCCGCACAAAGAGCGCCTTCTGCTGCTTGCTGATCCGTGCCTCAAGCCGCTCCGACCGTGAAGCCTTTTCCGCCGTATCGTTCTCTGTCGTCACCATGGTGTCCTCCTCTTCTATGGATTCATAGTGTACGGCACAGAGCCGTACATGTCAATGGAGAGACATTTCATCCAGGAATTCCAGCGACTTGTCAGGCCCTCCCGTCTTCTGGTGATGTCATTCGCTGAGCTTCACGAATTAGTGAAAAATTGAAACTCCGACAGGCCTCACTGTCCGGTGTTGTCTGACATGGCGGCACGATGTCCGTTTCAATCGTTCCCTGGTTTTCTGCTGTAGCCATTTACCGCCCTCCCGCCTGCGGGCTGTTCCCCGGCGCGAGGCATCGCCCACGCCAGCCTCGACCCGCTGTCATGTGCGCTGCTGATCCCGCGCCGG
>JANXQR010000755.1 GCA_025353435.1 Acidobacteriota bacterium
CGCGGCACTTCCGATTGCTTCTTCCGTCCTATTGTTGTAATTGTTGCCGAACGAGCCTACCTGGGATTTGAACTCAATTGCAGCGACCAACTGGTTTTCCGCCACGATCAGGAGGTCCCACTTTTTCTCGGGCCTGTACCAACCTGGAAGTTCCACGCACTTCTCGCAATAGACTTGGTCCCTAGACAGCCCCTGTTCGCACAAGAGTTCTCGAATTAGATTCACAAAACCATTCATTTGAGCGCCGCCGGTGACAGCCGAGCGCGATCCCGCGTCTTTACTACCGGAGGACGATCTTTGCTTTTGCGCTTGAGTCTCGCGAGTGGACCAGAAGTGTCCAACAGCTCCTCTAAGCCGCTTCTCAAGTTCAGGACTTAGGGTCATTTTGCGGTCTCCAACAGTCCGATGTTGACGATCGCACGACCAAATAACTGAGAAGTCTCATTCGACACGCGTCGATGAGCCCAATCAAAGTACTGCTCGTCGACTTCGAATCCAACGCTATTTCGACCATTCGCAGCCGCAGCGACAGTCGTCGTGCCAGTGCCAAGGAAAGGATCCAGCACGGTGTCGCCTACGAAGCTAAACATGCGAATCAGCCTTTCAGCGAGTTCGACAGGGTAGGGAGCGGGATGAAACTTGGTTGAAGCCCCCGTCAATCCAGACCAGATCTGTTGGAACCATACTTTGTGATTCTCATCCGATATAACGCTTAGAACCCGGGCGGAGAGATCGGGTGTCCGATACCCTCCTGGCTTTCGCTGCATTAAGATAAATTCAATGTCGTTCTTAATAACGGAGTTTGGCTCGTAAGGCTTCCCCAGGAATCCTGAGCCGTTCTCAACTTCATAAGCCGCATTGGCAATTTTGTGCCAGATGATGGGGGCAAGATTGTCGTACCCCATCACACGACAATGCTCCTGAATTGAAGCATGCAAAGGTACCACAGTATGGCGACCATTATTCTTTCGGCGCGAAAGACACACATCGCCAACCACGCAAACCAAGCGACCACCTGGAACCAGGGCGCGAAAACAGTGCTCCCACACCTTGTCAAGCTCAAGAAGAAAACTTTCGTAGTCTTCGATGTGTCCCATCTGCCCGGCGGACTCTCGATATTCTTTTAGGGTCCAATATGGCGGAGAGGTCACTACGAGGTGGACCGAATTCGGTGTCAGTTCCGCCATCTTTCGCGCGTCACCACGGACGAGCCGATGGTTAGTGGGAACCCTTCGCACCGACTCTTCAATCAACTGAATAAGCGCCTTATCTTTCGCAATTCGAGGAATGTCGGTCTGAGGATTATTGAGTGGGTAGATTTCGTCGGGGACATATTCCGCAAGACTAACTCCGACTTCGGTTTGAGGCTCGTGCTCGTCGTATTCGAACTTTTCCAGCGCCAATGCCATATATTTTCGCCTGCTTTGCTAAAGCTAGCTTATTGTAAGTGGACCCCGCACGGATCACGTTCGGACATATAACCTTGAGGAGCTGAGGAAAATCGGAACGGATCTCAAAATGGAATCGTTCGGTTGTGAATTTCAATCGCCGGGTTTCGCCTGTCCCGTATGTCGTAAAAATGCGAATCGCCGCATCGGCCACGAGCAGCAGCCCGAGTTTCCTCTCAAATGCACGGAGACCGGCAAACTTGACTGGCGCGTCGAAAAAATGGCGCTCCCGAAAGACAAAACCCAACTTAAATACAACGGCTTTCTCACCCTCAGCGGCATCCCGCCCGAAGTCTACCAATACCGCCTCGGCAACCGTAGCGCCCTCGAATGGATCGTCGACCAGTACCGCGTCTCCACTGACGCCCGCTCCGGCATCGTCAACGATCCCAACCGCCCAGACGATCCCGAGTACATCGTCCGCCTCATCGGTCAGGTCGTCACCGTCAGCGTTGAAACCGCCCGCCTCGCCCGCGACCTCTCCACCCTCTCCCTCGACCAGAAGGATATGAAAGACCAGAAGGACCAGCAACCCGCTGCAGCCCCGGCCGCGCGCTAAACCGGGCATCCCGAAAAAGTTGTCAAGTGCCCAACCTGTGGAAATCGTTGCAACCAACACAAAACAAGGAGAAAAGATATATTTGAAAATCCATTATTAATTGCCCGAACCTGTCATACTTGAATTAGGTCGTAAATAGGAACGCCCGCCAACTCGGCGGGCGTTTCGCATTTCAGTCAGTCACCCGACAGTCAGGAGCAAGTCATGGAGCCACAATTCGCCGCCCCAACCCGCCTCACCCACGCCATGACCCACCACTCTTGTTTTCACTTTTCACCGCGTTCTCCTCAGTCATTCACTTCTTCACCTCTTCACTTTTTCACTTCTTCACTCACTTCACCGTCCGTCAGTGATCTAAATCACGGTGAGCACAAAAGTCCCCCCAAAACCACCCATAACCAACTGAATCCAATCAACTTGATCGTTTTATTTTTCGCAATATTGTCCGCTATCGGGCACTTTCTACTCCACAATATGCCCAACCCGACTGCCCAGCAATCCTTGAAAGATCTGAACGATCTCGCCATCCCCTTGCCATTTCTCAAAATAGTTGTTGCAACGAATTGTTTCGTGGAGCATCAAATTTACCGAACACGTATTCGGGAGGTTCACCTCATGTCACTTCGCGCAGTTAAGGAAATTCACCAGACCACACCCACCATCGAAGGGGCAGGCGTCAAGCTCCAGCGTGCCTTCGGGTTCCACAATACAAAGGACTTCGACCCATTCCTCCTCCTTGATGACTTCCGCAACGAGAACCCAAAAGACTACCTTGCCGGCTTCCCCTGGCATCCCCACCGCGGCATCGAAACCATAACTTACGTGTTGGTGGGGGAGGTGGCGCACGGTGATTCTCTTGGGAATAAGGGGCGCATGACCGCAGGCGACGTGCAGTGGATGACGGCGGGGAGCGGCATTCTGCACCAGGAGATGCCGAAGGGGGATGAGAAGGGGCGGATGCACGGATTTCAGCTGTGGGCGAACCTGCCCGCCTCGCTGAAAATGACCGACCCGCGCTACCAGGACATTCCTTCGAGCGCCATTCCGGAGGTGACGGAGGACGACGGGACGCATGCACGGATACTTTGCGGCGAGTTCTGGGGCAAAAAGGGGCCGGTTGAGGGCGTAGCTGCCGACCCGCGCTACGTGGATATTTCGGTTCCGCCGGGGAAGAAGAAGCGCATCCAGATAGAGACGACGCGCAACGCGTTTGCCTATGTCTTTGCCGGTGCGGGCACCTTCCGCGACGCATCCGATCCGCAGGCGGTGCTGACCGAGAGCGGCGTCGATCCCAACGCTGCGCCGGTATACGACGCGAAAAACCATTCGCTGGTGCTGTTCGACCGCGGCGATGAAATCGTGGTGCAGGCCGGGCCGGAAGGCATTCGCTTCCTGCTCGTCTCCGGCAAGCCGCTGGAGGAGCCGGTGGCTTGGTACGGCCCGATCGTGATGAACACCCAGGCGGAACTAAAGCAGGCGATGAGCGAGCTGCAGAGCGGGAAGTTCATTAAGAAGCAGGGATAAGGGAATAGGGAACAGGGAACAGAAAAACAACCGCCTGACGGCGCTGCATCACTGCAGCGCCGTTTTGATTTTGTGGCAGGTTTTCCCTGTTTAGCTGGTGGGGCGGGGATTATCGGCCGTGGCGGTGGTGGTGGCGGTAGACGTAGTGGCCGACGAGCCAGCCTGCGGCGCTGCCGACGAGCAGGTCGGAAGGGAAGTGCTGCTGGCCCATGAGGCGGGTAAAGCTGACGCCCGCGGCGGCGGTGTAGATGCCGATCTGGGTGAGCTTGTTGGGATACTCGCTGGCGATGACCGCGGCGGTGGACCAGGCCAGCACGCTATGAGACGACGGGAAAGACGAATCGACGCCTACGCCGGTCTGGAAGAACCTGCCACGGCCGCTGTCCTGATAGGGGCGCTCCCGCCAGAAGATGAGCTTCATGCCTTGTTCAACCACGAGGCCGTCGAGAATCGCCTCCGCGCCGAGGACGCCGGTCTCGCGGGCATGATCGTCACCGTGGAAGTGGCCGATGCCGTAGAGCACCACGGGGGCGGCGATGAATCCGCCGATGAGGACGTTGGAGGCGTTGGTGTTGGGGTTGTTGAACGATGGATCGAGCGAGACCACGTCGTGCAGCGTGCGGTGGTCAGTGGCGATGGCGGCGCCGGTCACGAGTCCGAGCGGGACTACCCACTTGAGGTCCCGGGCGCGCATTCGGAAGGGACTGGTCCAGATGCCTGCCTGATCGTGAAGCAGGTTGCGGGGCATGTTGCGGATGGTGGGGGCGTCGTCGGAGCCTGCTAACGGGGCTGCCATCTGAGCTGCCTGCGGTTGGGGCGCGTCCGGCAGAGGGCCATCAACACCCTGCGCGTGGAGACGTGAAACGAGAGTCAGGGGGGAGAGCAAAACCAACAGGACTGCAGCGGCCTGTCGGCGGGTTTTTCGCAGGATCTTCATTGCAGGTTTAGATGCTTTGGAGCACGTACCGGTTTGCGATGAATGAAATGTCATTTGGCGCAACTGCAGACGCGTAGAGGCCAGGCACGCCGGCTCTCCATGACAAATCGGGCGCCTGCTTAGTAAAAAAACCGATTCCAGATACGTGCCTGCTGGTGCACGTAAAACTGTCCTATTGCATTCCCATAGGGAAGGGCGTACAGTTCTCCTATTGGATAGCAAGAGGAGAAGAAATGGGCGAGAAGCCGGACGTTTGGCAAGGAACACTGGCGCTCATGGTGCTGCGCACACTTGAGACCCTTGGACCGCTGCACGGTTATGGACTGGCGCGGCGCATCGAGCAGACCAGCGGAGATTTGCTGCACTTGAATTACGGCACGCTCTACCCAGCTCTTCTCAAGCTTGAGCAGGAGGGGTTTATTCGCTCCAACTGGGGGGTGTCGGAAAATAACCGGCGCGCCAAATTCTACGAGCTCACCAAAGCCGGACAACGCCGGTTGAAGAAGGCCGCGGCGGAGTGGGAGCAGACCACGGAAATTCTGGCGCGGTTTCTGACCCCTGCCCAGGAAGGATAAGGAGGCAAGATGCGCAGACTCAGAGCATTCTGGATTCGCTTTCGCGGCCTCTTCAGCACCCATCGCGATGTTGGCGACTTCGATGCCGAACTCGAGGGCCATGTGGCCATGCACACGGATGACGGCATCCGTTCCGGTCTCACTCCAATTGAAGCGCGCCGCCAAGCCCTTATCCGACTCGGCGGAGTGGAACCGACGCGCCAGGCCGTTCGCGAGCGCCGCGGGTTGCCGGGTCTCGAATCTCTGCTGCGCGATTTCCGCTACAGCGCGCGTTCGCTGGCCCGGCATCCGGCCGTGACCACGGTTGCCATTCTGTCGATTGGCCTTGGCATCGGTGCCAACACCACCATCTTCTCGATGGTCAGCCGCTTCGTGTTGCGCCCCGCCCCGGTGGGCGATCCCACTACGCTGTTGACGCTTCGCATCGCGCCGGAAGGCGAACAATGCTGCAATTCATTTCCCTTGCCGCTTGTAGCCGACATTCGCCAGCAGGCCCGGTCTTTTTCCGGTGTGGCTGCGTACTACGAGCTCATTCCCGCTTCCATCAGCGGTGGAGCGGAGCCGGAGCGGGTGTGGGGCCAGAGTGTCACCCCCAATTTCTTCCGCGTCACCGGAATTCCCTTAGTGTTGGGCCCGGGATTTGCCGATAGCGACGACCGCGCCCCATTGGTAGTGTTGAGCGAACGCCTCTGGAAGCGCCGTTTCAACAGCGACCCCGCCATCATCGGCAAAAGCGTCACGCTCTCATCCCACGCCTTTACGGTCTCGGGAATCGCCCCCGCTTCGTTCCACAGCATTGGCCAGATTCTCGATACGGAATTCTGGGTGCCGCTAGGGTGTACCGTGCAGCTGGTTCCCAGTCTCCCGCCAGCCGATTCGCGCGAATACCACTGGGTGGATGTGGTGGCGCGCATGCGTCCAGGAGTAACGCGTACTGAAGTCGGGGCGGAGTTAAACACCCTTGCGCGGCGTCTCGCTCTCGCCTATCCAAAATCTGACAAAGGGAACCACTTCATATTTGAGCAGGCAGGAACGCTTCCCCCACGCGAACGAGAAACAGTCCTAGTATTTCTCACCGCGCTGTCGCTCGTTGTCCTGCTGGTGCTTGCCATTGCCGGCGCCAACGTGGCCAATCTCCTCTTCGCCCAGGCTGTGAGCCGGCAGCGCGAGATGGCCGTGCGGCTGGCCCTGGGAGCCACTCCGGGCCGCTTGCGCCTGCTGGTGCTGATGGAAGGCCTGCTGCTGGGCCTGGGAGGCGGAGTCGCCGGTGTGCTGCTTTCGATTTGGTCAACGCAGGCCCTGTCGACATTTCGCATTCCCGCGCCCGTACCGCTTGACCTGCACATTGGCCTCGATGGCCGCACACTGATGTACACGTTTCTCATCAGCGCCGCATGCGGACTGCTTCTCGGACTGGCTCCGGCCTGGGCTGCCTCCCGCCCGATGATCGCCAATGCGCTAAAGGGAGAACTGGCACTCGTCCGAATCGGCCGCAGTATCAGCCTGCGCAACCTGCTGGTGGTGGCGCAGGTGGCCATGTCGCTGGTGCTGCTTTGCGTTACCGGCCTGTTCTTGCGGAGCCTGCAAAGCGCCGCCAGCATCGATATTGGCTTCCAAACCCGTGGGCTGCTTCTGCTCTCCATCGATCCTCGCCTCAACGGCTACACACCCGCGAGGACGAGTGCATTTCTGGCGGACCTTCGCCATCGCGTGGCGGCGTTGCCCGGCGTTGATGCAGCCGTATGCACCGATGTGCCGCTGCTCTCCGGAGGCAACCGCAGCGATGGCTTCACGGTGAGTGGCCATTCCGCGAAAGGCGATCCTTTTTTATTCGCAGATCTCTACGTGGCCACACCCGGATTCTTTGCAGCGCTGGGTACGCCGCGCCTTGCCGGCCGCGACTTTGGCGGTGAAACGCCGAACGGACCGCGCACAGCCGTCGTCAACAAGGCCTTCGTCGATGTTCTATTTCACGGCGCAAACCCCATCGGCCAGCATGTCGATGGCGGCCGTTGGACTTACGAAATCATCGGCGTGGCAGGCAATGCCAAATCGCGCACCGTGGGTGAGGACACCCGCCCCATCCTCTATCGCTCGCTCGATCAGACTGTTGCGGACGATCCCTCGCTCATGGGCTACACGCTCGTCGTGCACACGCCGGGCAATCCCACCGCCCTTGCGGAAGCCGTGCGGCGCCAGGTGTACGCCATCGATCCCGCCATGGCCATCTATAACGAGGAGACCATGGACGCCCACGTACGCACGGCTTTCGTGTTGCCTCGCCTTGCGGCCATGCTTTTTGGAGTCTTTGGCGGCATTGGGCTGTTGCTGGCTACCGTTGGCCTGTATGGCGTGATGAGCTTTGCGGTGAGCCGGCGCACCCGCGAAATCGGCATCCGCATGGCTCTCGGGGCCAGGCGCGGCGGAGTGGAACGCCTCATCCTGCGCCAGGGAATCACGCTGACTGTTATTGCTGTAGTGCTGGGCTGGCCCGCGGCTTGGATGCTGTCAAAGCTCGCATCCAGCTTTCTCTACGGCATTCATCCGCACGACGTGTTCACCTTCACCGTGGTTCCGCCGATTCTGATTGCGGTTGCTTTGGTGGCGTGCTGGATCCCGGCACGGCGCGCCGCTTCAATCGATCCCGTGGTTGCGCTGCGGACGGAGTAGGCGGGGGTTCGTCGGGATGGGCGGCGAGGCCCGCTATCAGAAGCTTCTCGTTGATTGACGAGAGAACCTGTTGAGGTTCGAGGTTTCCCATGTCCCAAAAGCGGGACATGGGGCACCCTGCGACTGTGGTGGGTTGAGTGAAAGCAAAGGCAAGAACAACCGAAGGTCCTTCGACTTCGCTCAGGAAAACAAGACTGTGGGATGGGGTTCGACGTTTCCCACCCTTGCGCTAGAAAAAATGCGCAAAGATGGGGCACGGAAATTTGTGATGGGAGGGGCACGGTCTGGTGAGACTCGTGGTGTCGCGGGCCTTAGAAGTGGGTGATGCCT
>JANXQR010000769.1 GCA_025353435.1 Acidobacteriota bacterium
GAGCGGCTTGGCTGTCCAGCGGGCGATGGCCTTGGTTAGCGCGGGCGGCGGATGGGCGCTGGCGCCGAGGGGCTCGTTGGGAAAGAGCCAGAGGGTGTATTCGGCGGCGGGATCGGTGGTGGGGTGGCCTTCCTTGATCCAGTCGATCGCGGCGAAGACTACTAGGTGATGGGAGCCGTTGAGATCGACCCAGAGCATTCCGCGCGCGGGGCAGAAGTGGACGACGCAGCCGGTGATGGAGATGTAGCGGTTGTCGTCAGCGATTACCTTGTCGGGTACGGTGAGGTGGTCAATCGCGGTGTTGGGGAGCGAGCGGTATTGCCCGTTGATTGGAACTCCCCAGAAGGTCTGCGGCGCGGTGAGGAACTGTTCGAGGAAAGGGACGAAGTGTGGGTCCTGGACTAGGTCATTCTCGCGGCCGTCTGTGTTGGGCGGCGCGGGTGTGTACTGCCATAGCCACTCGACGTTTTCGCGTTGCGGCTTTTCTTTTTTATTAACTTGACGCGAATAGATTTGCGCGGGCGCAAGGGTGGTTGTGAGGAGGAGAGCGGCGCCGAGTTGGAGGAGGCGGTTCATTCTGGTGGGACGAATCCGGTGGTTGAAAAGTGCTGTCGGTTGTAGCGTTCGAGAGAGCGTCGGGGTCCTTCGACTCGCTGCGCTTGCTCAGGAAAACACGTCGGTGTAATGGGGGCTTTGCGAGATAAGGCGGACGCGCACGGGTCGGCTGGACGTCGTGCGGGACCGGCGCGTGGCGACGAGGTGGTTAGTGGGTGGGGCCGGGTGCGGCGATTTTAATGCCGAGGGCGTTGAGCTTGGTGCGGGCCTGCGCGGCTTCCGGCGTTTGCGGGTGGTGCTGGATGAGCGAGCGGAGTTCCTGAATGCCGGCGGGTTTCTTGGCTAATTGCAGCAGGGCGAAACCTTTGTGCAACTGCGCGGCTGGGCCCTTGGCGTTGGTGGGATAGCTCTCGAGCACCATGTTGTACGCCTTGAGGGCGGTGGGGTAGTCCTGGGTGCGGTAGGCGATTTCGCCAAGGTAGAACTGCGCGGTTCCGGCCATGTCGTCCTGCGGATAGTACTGGATCACGTCCTGAAACTCGCCCTGGGCAACGGAGTAGCGCGCACCGTTGAAGTCACGGACGCCGGCCTGAAATGTGTCCTGTAATGGGGGCGCTTGATTAGCGGCTGGAGCGGGGGAGGTGGCGGCGCCGGTGGGGCCCGTTGCTCCGGTGGCTCCGGGGCCGGCGGGCTGAGTGGGGCTGCCAGTTGCGCCGGGAGCAGTCTGCTGCGGGACGGGCTGCGCCTGCATGTTCTGCAGCTGGCCCTGGAGGTCCTGCACGGACTTCTGAAGCTTGTCGAGACGGGACTTGAGCTCTTCAACCGAATCGCTGACGGACTGCACCTGGCCGACGCCGGCGTCAACTTTGCCGCTGATGGTTTCATTCTGGGTGGCAATTTTTTGCTGCAGCGCGTCGACCGCGGTGGTCATGCGATTGGCGTTGTCGGCGGTCTGTTCGACGAGGTGCTGGATGACGCCGAAGCGCGTGTCCATGGTGGACTGCAGGCGCTGCATCATGTCCATGAGCTGCTGGACCTGGGTCTGCAGTTCGATGATTTCCTTGGATGCGGCGTGGGCACGCATGGGCGCGACGCTGAAGACGGATGCAAGCAGGGCGGCGGCAAGGAGGCGATTGCGGAGTGGGCGTAGGTTATGCATAGGGTCACCTATTAAAAGCAGTGGACAGTGAACAGTGATCAGTGATCAGAAAATGGCCAAACAGTGAATTGGAAGAACGGCTGTTCGCGATCGCCCATTTTCAAGAGCGCCTAATTCATTGGACGCGCGGTGCGGCATGAATGAAGGTCGCAATTTCAGGGCGTGGATCTATTTGGGTTAATTTTCGGCGGTCCAGGCTTGTGTTGAGCAGTCTGGACCGCCGTTCATTTTGCTTCTTAAGCATTTGTTTTAGCGGTCGATGGTGAAGCCGGCGCGGCGGTTCTGTTGCCAGCAGTCTTCAGTGGAGTCGGTGCAGAAGGGCTTCTCTTTGCCATAGCTGATGACGCGAAGCCGGCTGGCTGACACGCCCGCATTGACGAGGGCGTTACGGGCGGCCTCGGCGCGGGTTTGACCGAGCTGCAGGTTGTATTCATTGGAGCCGCGCTCGTCGCAGTAGCCGCCGATGACAACTTTAATATCGGGGTGACTGTTGAAGAACGCAGCGTCCTTCGAAAGTGTGGCCTGTGCGTCGGTGCGGATATCGGCGGCATCGTAGTCGTAGAAGATGTCCTGCACGGTGGCCTTGAACTCATCTTCCGCGCTCATGGTGGTGGTTGGGACCACGACGGCGGGAGGCGTGTTGACGGTGACGCGGGCAGTTGCGTCGGCGGTTCCGCCATCGCCACGGGCCACGAGATGGTAGCTGGTGGAGGCGGAAGGCGTGACGTTTTTGACGCCGGAGGAGGGCACATCGCCAATGCCATCGATTGACACGCTGGTGGCGTCAGAGGTGCGCCAGGTCAACACAACCTGGTCACCGGCTGAGATGCTGGATGGAGTAGCCGTGAGCTGCGCGGTAGGCGCAGGCGCCGCCGCGGGAGGAGCTGTTTCAACTGGCGGGAGCGGTTTTTCTTTCTTTTTGCAACCGGCAGCCCCGATCAAGGCTACGAGCAGCAAAACCGGGACGAAAAAGCGAAGAGTTTTTTTCAAGAGTTATCTCCTTTTGCGATTACGGCGAAACCAAAGTTCTGTGTCCTTGGCGATGCTCAGCAAGCGTTGCCGCGGCCACGAGGTCGCAACAACTGGAAAGTTAATACTACGGAATGAGTCACAGGCCGTGATGTAGCAAAAGGACCAGCAAAGATTCCGAACAATCGACCATTGTAATCCGGTCGTGTGACGGGGCCGATGTTACCAAAGCACGCAAGTCGATTGATAGGAGCATTGACGGCCCGGGTGTCGATTTGCGCTGATGTTGCGACTTGACTCATGGACGGTGTGCATCAAGATGACACAACAATGATAGCGCCGTCAGCCGCAGGGGCTGTTGCACGAAGAGGTGCGCGGCGTGATGAGGGCTGCGTTATTTCCAGCTCCAGTTGGGCATGAAGTTGCTGCCGGCATTGGTAAGCTGCTGCTGCTGGGTACCATCCGCGAGCATGGACCAGATCTCGGAGCGCTTGCCAATCTCGCGTTGGAATACGATATGGCGGCCGTCGGGCGCCCAGCTGGGGAAGTCGTTGCTGCCGGCGTCGTGGGTGAGCTGCATCCATCGTTTGCTGGCGATATCCATAACGTAAATATCCTGACCGCCGGGAGCGCCGGGGCCGTATTTGCGATTCCAGCTGAAGGTGAGGAGATCACCCGAGGACGACCATGACGGGGAGATGGCGTATCCGCCGTCGGTCATGCGCTGGATGTTTGAGCCGTCCTGATCCATGACGTAAATCTGAGGGAGGCCGGTGCGTCCGCTGACCCACGCGATTTGCGAATTGGTTCGCGGGTTCCATGTGGGAGAGACGTCGGGTCCGCGGAATGAGGTCACTCTACGCACATCGCCGCCGGTGGTGTCGGCGACCCATATTTCAGGATCTCCGGAACGCGCGGAGGAGAAGGCGACTTTGGATCCATCGCCGGCCCAGGCAGGGGATTGGTTGGAGCCGCCGGCGGTTCCGCCAGGAAAATTGACCAGGCGACCGAGGTCGAGAGAGTACATGCGAATCGACCATCCGTCACGAGAGAGGGAAGCGAAGGCGACGCGGCTGTTGTCAGGAGAAACGCGCGGGGAGAGGGAGATGCTGCCGAGGTGCGTGACCTGGTGCTGATTTTGGCCGTCGTAGTCCATGGCCCAGATTTCCTTGGTGCCGGAGCGGGAACTGACGAAGTAGATTTTGGTTTCAGCGATGCCGTTGATGCCGCCGCCAAGCTGTTGAATGATGGCGTCAGCAAAGCGGTGGGCAATGGTGCGGGCCATGTCCTGGCTGGCGGCCTCGTTGTACTGCTTGCCGAGGACTTGCGGGTTGGTGGCGTTGCGGGCGTCGAAGAGCCAGCCAAATACGGAGAGTCGGCCGTTGTCGGATTTGAGTGCGCCGAAGGCGACCATTTCTGAATTGGCGGGGGCGGCGGCCCACTGGGGCAGGTTGATTTCCTGGGGCGAGCCGGGCATGGCCTGGGGCGCCATGCTTTTTGAAACGATGTCGAAGATGCCGGCGTTGGCGAGGTCGGTGGCGAGGGTGGCGTCAAAGGTGGCTTTGAGGGCCGGTGTTTCAGGGTCGGCGGCGACGGGCTTGAAGTCGGCGGCGGCGAGGCGGATGCGGGTGTTGCCGAGGTTGGTGCCGGCGTGGACCCAATCCTGAGAGGTCAGCGGAGTCGCGAAATTGGCGACGAGAGCGAGGACGGACAGAGGGAGAAGCAAGAACTTTGCCTTCATGCGGAGTGCAATCCTTCCTGCGTGACGATTGATAGGGTTGGATGCGGTCTGCTTTGGATCGGCTGAATAGTCGGACATAATTAAGGGCTCTTTCAGGCTCTGGATTCAAATCTCACAGATTCAAAACTCGCAATAGTAGGAGACGTTAAGGGTATTGCCTGTGTAACCGCCGGGCAAGGCACCGAAGGTATCAATGCGCTGAACGCCGCGCATGCAGGAGCGGTCGAGGGTGGGGCTGCCGCTGGAACGATCGAGTTGGACTTTGCTTGGCGCGCCGGATCTGTCGATGGTAAAGATGAGGAAGACGCGCGCGCCTTTGGGGGTGCGAGGGTCGACTTCGCCGCGGTTCCAGCTCTGCGACATTTTGCGATTGATTCCATCGACGTACCACCCGAAACGGCTGCCGAAGTCGCCTTGAGTAATGGATGTTGGACCGGGACTGGACTGGCCTTGAACGGCGCGCGGCAAATTGTTGGCGGAAGCTTCACCGTATTGGGCCTTGTTCTGAACGACGGGCTGCTGGACCTTTTGTGGAGGGACTGGCGTGGGCTTGGGTTTGTCCTTCTTCTCCTTGCCGAGGATGGGGATGGACTTGTCGTCAATGACGGGTGCGGCTTTGGGCGCAGGCATTGCGGGAGCGGGGCTGGGCTTGTCGGTGGCCAGGACGTTTTGATTGGGCGGCTGGTCGGAAGGAAGCGGAATGGCGCTGGTGACCTGGACGCGGATGGCGCCGCCATTGGATGAGCCGCCCCACACGTTGGAGTGGAAGAAACCGCCGAGGATGTAGTAAGCAGCGATGGAGGTGGCGAGACCGAGGTGAAGCAACACGGAACCCGTAGCGGGGGCACCAACGGGCTCGCCCGCCAACTCCCGCTCCAGCCGTTCGTCGCCTTCCAGTAATGCGCTCATACGCTTGTCGAATCTAGTTTGCCGAAATTCAGGTTGCCAAATACATGGCCTATTTTCCCGCGGCTTTGGCTTCCAGCGGCTGGGTGACGATGGAGATGTTGGTGATGCCGGCTTGTTTCACGGCGTCCATCACGCTGGCAAAGGCTCCAAAGGGCACGCGTTCGTCGGCGCGCAGGTAGATCACCTGCTTGGACGGATCTTCATTTGATTGGTGAAGTCGTTGCGCCAGATCGTGGATGTTGACCGGGCTATCGCCGAGGAAGAGCTGCTGCTCGCGATCGATGGTGAGCACCACGCGCTGCTCAGTGATTTCGCGGACGGTGCGGGTCTTGGGCACTGCGACTTCAATGCCGGACTGCAGCACGGGCGCGGTGATCATGAAGATGACGAGCAGGACCAGCACCACATCCACAAGCGGCGTGATGTTGATCTCGGCAAGCGAGCTTCGAGTTTGACCGCCGGCGCTGGTAAAGGCCAAGTCTTAACCTCGGGAGGGCAGCTCGCGGCCGCCTTCAGGAATGGGGCGCGCTGCGGAGAAAGCCGTCGTTGGTGTGGCAGCTGGAACGGCAGCGGGGCGAACGTGAATCTCTTCGAGAGAGTTGAGAAGCTCGCGGCTGAAGTCGTCGATGGCGGACGCGAATACGCGAATGCGCGCGGTGAACTGGTTGTATGCCACCACGGCAGGCACGGCAACAAACAGGCCGGCAGCAGTGGTGATGAGGGCTTCAGAGATGCCTGGCGCGACGGCTCGCAGGGTTGCGGCGCCAGCGGTGCCAAGGCCCTGGAATGCGTCCACAATACCCATCACAGTGCCGAACAGGCCGACGAAGGGGCTGGTGGAGGCAATGGTGGCGAGCCAGGGTAGGCGGCGCTCCAGGTTGGTGACGGCTTCACTGGCGGCGGTTTGCGCGGAACGCTCCAGCGGCACGAGATTGCGCGGAGGGCCCGCTCCACCTGTCTGACGCTTGTAGGTTTCGTAGACGTCTTCAAAGACCTGCGCGAGCGGGCTGTCTTTGAAGTCGCCGGTAATGGCGGCAATTTCCTGCAGGCGCGATGCCTTGCGAAAGGTGCGGATGAACCGCTTGCTTTCTTTCGTGGCCTTGCCGAAGGTGGCCCACTTGGCGAAGATGATGGTCCACGAATAGAGGCTGGCGCAGAGCAGAACGATGAGAACTCCCATTGCTACGGCGCCGATGTTGGAGAGCAACCCCATGAGTGTGCTGGCGCTGTGGGAGAGCCCGCCGCCCGTGGGAGTTGCCCCGTTTTCAGCCTGAATAAATAGGAGCAACGCAGCAGTAGAAATCGCTATTCACCTCATATTCAACGGTAACAGACACAAGGGTTCGGTCCAAGTTACACAAGGGATGCCCCCTGCCGGGTTGGATGCTGAAAGCGGAGGTGGGGGAATGCTCGAGCATGCTATGCTGCGCTCGGATTCACAACTAAAATGCTTATCGAGCTGCGCGCCGAAAATTACGCTGTTATTGATCATGCGATTGCCGTGTTTGGCCCGGGATTGAACTTGCTGACCGGGGAAACGGGCGCGGGCAAATCCATACTTGTGGACGCTTTGGCGCTCCTGATGGGCGGCAAGTCGTCTGTAGACGTGGTGCGGCACGGTGCTGATAAGGCAGTGGTGTCGTGCGTGTTTGAGTCGACTGCGAACGCTGAAGCGATTCTCGAAGAAAACGGAATTGACGCGGAGGGGACGGAGATCATTCTGCGTCGCGAAATTCTTGCGACGGGGAAGGGAAGAGTCTTCGTCAACAATCAGCCGGCAACCGTGACGGTGCTCAAGGAGCTTGCACCGGAGCTTGCGCTGGTCCACGCGCAGAGTGAGAATTTGTCGAGTTTCGACCAGGCGCAGCAGCGGATCCTGCTGGATCGATTCGGCAATCTATCGACAGATGCGGTTGCGGAAAATTACGGGCGTTGGAAGTCGGCCGCCGGGAAGCTCGATGACCTGCTGCAGGGTGAGCAGGATCGCTTGCGCATGGTGGACTTGTGGAGTTATCAGCGCAAGGAAATTGAGGCGGCTCGGCTGGAGCCGGCAGAAGACGAGAGGCTGGCGACGGAAAAGCGCGTGCTGGCGAATGCGGAGAAGCTTTACGCTGCGGCGATGGGCGGGTTCGATCAGCTTTACGAGGGCGGGATTTCGGCCGAGGTTTGCCTGCGCGCTGCGCTCAAGCATGTAGAAGAGCTTGCTCGCTACGACGGAAAATTCACAGAAGCGGCACAGCAGTTGGAGTCAGTGCGTGCAACCGTGGGTGACCTGGCCGCAAGCCTGCGCGACTATGCCGAGGGGATCAATGCCAGTCCTGAACGGCTGGCCGAGATCGAAGACCGGCTCGCCATTATGGATCGGCTCAGGCGGAAGTATGGAAAGAATGTTGCGGAAATTCTCGCGTATGGTGAGGAAGTGGCGCTCAAGCTGGCCGAAGTCGAAGATCGTGACGAGACGTTGAAGACACTGCGTGCGGCGGTGGAGCAGTCTTCAAAGGAATATAAAAAGGCAGCGGCGGCGCTTTCGGCAGAGCGCAAGGCGGCGGCGGCGAAGCTGGCGAAGATGGCGGAGTTGCAGATCAATTCACTCGCCATGAAGGTTCACTTTGAAGTGGCTGTCGAGGCCAACGAGCAGGAAGCGCATTGGTCGGCGAGCGGCTGGGACGCGGTGGAGTATCGCATTGCAACCAACGCGGGCGAGCCGGTGAAGCCGCTGTATGAGATTGCTTCCGGCGGCGAAATGAGCCGCGTGATGCTCGCTCTCAAGGTGGCGGTGGAGGAGACGTCGTCGAAGTCGAGGAAGAAGACTCCGACGCCGCGGACATTGGTCTTTGACGAAATTGATATTGGCATTGGCGGCAGAGCTGCGGAAGCCGTGGGACAGAAACTGAAGGCTCTCAGCAGGGGCCAACAGATTTTGTGCGTTACGCACCTGCCGCAGATTGCTGCATTCGCCGACCAGCATTTTCTGATTGATAAGCGCGAGGCGGATGGCCGCACCAAGACGCAGATTCGGCTGCTGGATCAGCGCGCCAGCACGCACGAAGTGGCGCGCATGCTGAGCGGTGCGACAGTGACGGAGACGAGCCTGCAGCACGCGGCGCAGATGATTGCGTCGAGCCGGTAGATCCCTCAAATCAGTTCGGAACTTGGCCGCCCAAGTTCGTGGGCGGAGCGCACAGCATGTTCGCAACGGTGGACAGCATGAAAGTGGGGTGCAGGGGCTTGGCCATGATCTCGAAGAGGTGGCCCTTCATTTTTGCCTCTTCGAGCATGCCGCCGGTTCCGGGCTGCCCGGAGAAGAGAAGAAAGTGGACGTCGGGATAACTGGCCTTGAGAAAGATGGCAAACTCAATGCCGTTCATGCCGGGAAGCACGACGTCGATGATGGCTAGATTTGGCCGCCATTCCTCCAGCATTTCCAAAGCCTGTTCTGCTGAGTAGGCGGTCCGCACGTCATAACCGTTCGAAGAAAAGATCAGGGCAAGCGAGTCCGCTATCACCGTTTCGTCATCCACTACCATGATCTTTCTGGATCCCGGAATGGCTGGCCACTGAATGGATGGCATCATGGATGGCATGGAGTCCCTCGCCTCCTGCCCCAACCCTATCTCGCAATCCGGCCCGGGATCGCACTCCGTAGCCAGTTTTTGACACTCGGTTAGAGGCAACTCAAATTTTTACAACAAAATAGGGGCCGTTCACTGCGCTAGTCGGCCGTAGAAAACCAACCTATGCCAGTTGGAGATGAGGCCGTGCAGCAACACAGTCGGGTTAGATGCAATTCAGTTTCTGAAGGGATATCTGTGTAAACGGGTCTGGACCGCTGATTGTGCTGGTTTTTTGCCGGGTGCAATGGGTTTCAATGTAGCGCGGCAGCAGAGGCCGCAGGGAGCGAGCCTGTTGATCCCGGGCGAATCACAAATAAATACCGCTTGACGTTAGCAATGCTTCGAAGTGGAGGCATTCGGTCAGGTTCTGTGGGGTATCGCAGAATGAGCCACAACCGGAATAGGTTGACGCACCCGCTATCAAGAAGGTGGCGGCACGGCAACTGAAATGCTGAAAATAGTTTGCAGGTTGGTATACTGATTGAGTGACTTCTTCAGTGCTTGAAAACCTCTCGAACGGTAGCTCCGATGCGCCTTCCCCCAAGCTGAAACGGGTGTTGCTGCTTAAACCGCGGGGATTCTGCGCCGGCGTGGTGCGCGCCATCGACATTGTCAAGATTGCGCTGGAAACCTTTGGCGCTCCGATCTACGTGCGCCGGGAAATTGTCCACAACCGCTATGTTGTGAATGAGTTAGCGGAAAAGGGCGCGATCTTCGTCCACGAAATTGACGACGTTCCCGACGGCCAGCGCGTGATTTATTCGGCCCATGGCGTGTCGCCGGCGGTGCGCGAGATGAGCAAGGGACGCGGCCTCAAGGTGATTGACGCCACCTGCCCGCTGGTGACCAAAGTCCATATTGAGGCGGTCAAGTTCGCCAAGCAGGGGTATTCGCTGGTGCTGATTGGCCACCGCGACCACGATGAGATCGAAGGCACGCTGGGCGAGGCACCCGGGGTTACCCAGGTGGTTTCGAATGTTCAGGAAGTGGCGGAGCTGAAGGTTCCGGACCCGAATCGTGTTGCCTACCTGACGCAGACCACGCTTTCACTGGACGAGGCACGGGACATCATCCACGCGCTCAAAGAGAAGTTCCCCAACATTGCCGGCCCTCACACGCAGGACATCTGCTACGCCACGGAGAACCGCCAGGTAGCCGTCCGCAATGTGGCGCACAATGCCGGCCTGGTACTGGTGGTGGGCTCGACCAATAGTTCCAACTCCAACCGCCTGGTTGAGGTTTCGCGAAATTTGGGCACCATGGGTTATCTCATCGATAACTCCCAGGCTATTGACAAAAAGTGGCTGGAAGGCGTTGTTACGGTTGCGGTTACGGCTGGAGCTTCCGCGCCCGAGGTGCTGGTCGAGGACGTAGTGAATTATTTGCGTCAAAACGGATTTGCCAGCGTCGAAGAGGTGGAAGTGATGCCGGAAAACGTTCGCTTTGGCCTGCCCCCGGAAATCATTCAGGCGATTGGCGGAGTGGGCGGCGCGGAGTCTGTGCCGGTTCGGCCATAGTTCACCAAATTTCTGATTACGCGAAACCTGTCGCGAGCAGGGATGTTTCCGGGCAATTCTCGGTCATTTCGAATGGTAACTTCGGCGATGCAATTTGAGTTGTTGCAAACCGAAGAAGCCGGGTAAGCGAAATTGAAGAGTTTTTCGGAGATTCCTGGTCGGACTGAGGCATTTCGAAACGCATGAGCGTGTTGCAAGGGACGAGACAACCCGTATCACCCAGGTTCGGTCGACTTGATGCGGATTTGGCGGATGTTGAAGCCGCCATATCCCGGTCCGCGGACTACGTTCTTTCGCGGCAGCATCCTGAAGGTTACTGGTCCGGCGAGCTTGAAGCGGATTCAATGCTCGAGGCCGACTATATCTTCCTGCACACGCTGCTGGAGAGCGGCAATCCGGGGCGTCTGAAGCGTGCATTTACCGAGATGATGCGCTTCCAAAAAGATGATGGAAGTTGGAGCCTCTATCCCGGCGGCCCTGGCAATATTTCACTTTCGGTGAAGTGCTACTTCTCCGCGAAATTGATGGGGTTGAAGGCTGACGAGCCGCGCATGGTGAAGTGCCGCGAGTGGGTTTTGACGCATGGCGGCGTGGTGGAATGCAACACGTTCACCAAGATGTATCTTTGCGCGTTGGGCCAATACGACTACGACGCAGTGCCGGCGATTCCGCCTGAGATTGTTCTGTTTCCGAATTGGTTTTATTTCAACATTTACGAAATCTCGGCATGGTCGCGATCGATTCTTGTGCCGCTGGCAATCATCTACGCAAAGAAGCCGTTCAAGAAGATTCCGCAGGAGCAGGGGATTGACGAGCTCTTTGTGGGCGGCCGCGAGAACGCCGTGTTGCGCCTGCGCATGAATCGCAAAAAGCTGCTTTCGTGGCGGAATGTCTTTTTGATCTTCGACCGAATCACGCATTGGGCTGAGGCCGTCCATATCAGGCCGCTTCGCATGGTGGCTCTGAAGCACGCTGAGAAATGGATGCTGGACCGGCTGGAGATGAGCGACGGGCTCGGTGCGATTTATCCGGCCATGATGAACGCGATTATCGCGCTGCGGTG
>JANXQR010000790.1 GCA_025353435.1 Acidobacteriota bacterium
GGGAATGTACCGGGAGGGGCTTATTTCTGACCTAACTTAAGTATGGCAGGTTCGCTGAATTAATAATGGATTTTCCAATATTTCTATTTCGTTTTGAATGTGCACATTGCAACGTTTTCCACAGGTTGGGCACTTGACAACTTTTTGGGAAGGGTCGGATTGAGGGGATTGGCGGAGGTTCCGGCCTGGACGGAAGAGTCACGCGACAAGCACCCGAAAAAGCACAGTTCAGGGGCTGGGCGGGTCAAGGGTGGCCGACCTGTTGGGGCTACCGGCGACGGGGCAATGGCCTAGCGGGCAACGTTGGCAGCGGCCTTGAGGAAGGTGCGAATGTCATTGGCGGAGGCAAATTCCAATTCGCCGTGGGTTGTGGCAACAAGAACCGAAGAGATTTCTCCTCGTTTGTTCAAAAAGGGAGTTCCCGGATCGGTTTTCGTTACTTCCTTATCGTCATAAGACAACGAAGAGGTGCCGGGCGAGTTCATTTCCAAGGGAAGAACCGGGATCTTCAAACTCGCGTGGAGGAGGGGCGAGTCAAAATCAATGCACGCGAGGTTCAAGCCGAGAGGATAGGCCCCGATATCGCGAAACTTGGCTGGATACGGCGTTCCGTTGACGACAATATCGAGCCTTTGTCTGACTTTGCTCCACGTTTGTCGCAACTCGTACCGTTGCATGACATCGAAGGTGGTGATGACATCGCACGTGTCATTGGGAAAGCCGACCGCTTTCGCAATCAGGACGTCAGCGTCCACGCCATTCTTGGACCGCAGCATATCCGTGACGGTCACGGTGATGACCTGTGGAGCGGGACGGACGGCGGAGTTGGTTTCCTGGTTCTGGCCATGCGCGGGGATGCTAATGGTCGGCAAAACGCACAAGATTGACACGACGACGACGCGTCCAAGATGCTTCATACCATGACCCCCAGGGGATGTAGAGAGGGTGCAACTTATGTGTTACGCGAGGATAGTACACCCAATTTACCAAGCTTGGTAACATTACTTAGGTCCATGGTACTGCGATGGGTTCGGGCGGGGCCGGTGCCCTCGGATCGCATTGATCTACAAATAAGAAGTGACGTACTGGGAACCGCCTACTTCTTACCAATCAAGTTCACGAAGATAATCAGGGCGAATAGGCAGATCATCACTGCAAAAAGAATCTTGAATGCCAGCGCCTGTTGATCCGCTATGCCTTGTGGATAATTTTGCTCGGGATGATGCGGATTAGATCCAACGATAATCTTCTTGCCAGCGCTATAGGGCGTATCGCTATGTTCACCCCCGACAATCGAAAATCGCCCGCCGTAGTACTCCCCCTCAACCTCGTAGCTGAAGGTCACTTCATACGAGCCGCCTGTGCCTCCCCCGCGACGGGCCTTCCCTGTGTCTGGGGACCAGGTGCAGGAAACGATTGATGCCTCTGTGGTTGGCCAGTGGCGAGCGCCACGAAGTTGTTCGAGGAAGTACGTGAACATTCCCATGGTTTTCAGATCTTAACTCGACCGAGATCCAAAATTTCAATTGAGTTCGAATTCGCTACGTCCTGAAGGTTGGGGACGCCTAGCAGGAATCGGGGAAGTTTGCGGTATCCCCGGTCTCAGAATCGAGACCGGGGGCACCCGAGCATCTTGCGGGAGCCGCTTCCCTGTTCCCGGTCGCCTACAATTTGCGCTATGAGTCGACGTATTGGATTCCCCTCTCTTCTGTTTGGCGTTGGTTTGTTGGCGATGGTTCTCCCTTCTGCTTGTTTGTTGGGGCAGGAGGCGAACGCGGCATTGCTCCCCGGTCCCCAAGTGCGAGGGACCCTTCGACAGGCTCAGGGCAGGCTAGGGGGCACCCTCACCACGGGTGGCGGCGCGGGCCTGATGCCGGAGTTGCGGTGGCGGATGATTGGGCCGTTTCGCGGGGGACGGACGCGGGCGGCGGCGGGGGTGCCGGATCAGCCCAACGTGTTCTATGTCGGGCAAGTGAACGGCGGGGTGTGGCGGTCGACGGACTATGGGCGGACCTGGAATCCGATCTTTGATTCGCAAGAGACGCAGTCGGTGGGAGCGATCGCGGTGGCGCCGTCGGACAGCAACGTGATTTACGTGGCCAGCGGCGAGGGGCTACACCGGCCGGACTTGAGTGTGGGCGATGGAATTTACCGCTCGGCCGATGCGGGCAAGACATGGGAGCACCTGGGGTTGCGGGAGGGACAGCAGATTCCTGCGCTGGTGGTGGACCCGACGAACCCAAACCGGCTGTTCGCTGCGGTGCTGGGACATCCTTATGGGCCGAATGCGGAGCGGGGGATTTATCGCTCGGTGGATGGGGGAAAGAACTGGGAGAAGGTCCTTGGCAAGACTCGAGAGGCGGGGGGCGAGCGGATTGGCGGGTCCGGCGTGGTGATGGATCCGAAAAATCCGCAGGTGGTGTACGCGTCGCTGTGGGAGGACACGCTAGGCCCGTGGGAGGACGGCAACCAGTACGCGGGGACGGGCGGCGGGCTGTTCAAGTCGACTGACGGGGGGACGACTTGGAAGCAGTTGAAGAATGGGCTGCCGGAAAATCTTGTCCAGATCAACGTGGCGATTGCGGCGAGCGATCCGCAGCGGCTGTATGCGACTCTGGCGACGACAGGCGAGGGCGGGTATGGAAGTGGCGCGGGGTTGGGCGTGTACCGCTCAGACGATGAGGGCGAGACGTGGCGGAAGATTACGGAGGACCCGCGGCCGGCGATGAAGATTGGCGGCGGCGATTTGCCGGTGCCGGCGGTTGATCCGCAGAACCCCGATGTTGTCTATAGCGCCAGCATTGTGACGGTGCGGTCGACGAACGGCGGCAAGACGTGGATGAGTTTGCGGGGTGCGCCGGGCGGGGACGACTACCAGAACATCTGGATCAATCCGCTAAATCCCAAAATTCTGTTGGTGGTGAGCGACCAGGGCGCAATTATCACGGTGAAC
>JANXQR010000812.1 GCA_025353435.1 Acidobacteriota bacterium
GAGAATCCATGAAGTACGCCGGATTGCTGGTGATGCCGACCGGTTTCTTTCTTGCGGTAGCGGCCCTGGTGCTGTTTGCTGATCCAGGTAAGCAAGCGGCATTTGTGGTCTGCGGGGTACTGGTGGAGGCGCTGGGCCTGGCGGTGGCGGTGCGCGGACACATGCTGAACCGGGGAGATGCGCGGCCATGACGAACGCATCCACGCCGCCTGTTCTGGATATTGTTCCGATGCTCGCATTTGCATTTCTGCTGATGGCGCCGCTGGCACTTGCCGGGATTGCTCTCGTAAATGCCGGATTGGGGCGGTCGCGTTCGGCGGCGCAGGCACTGCTTGGATCAGTCGCGGTTGTGTCGGTTTCGATTATCGCTTTTGCTGGAATTGGCGCGTGCTTTGCAGGAACGAGCGGAGCAGCAGTATTCACGATCGCCGGAAAGAGCTGGGACTGGATTGGGACCGGTCCGATTTTGCTACGGCATATTTCCAAGTCACCAATGGAATCGCAGCTAGGAGTCTTGTTTGAGTGCCTGGCCGTGGCGCTGGTGGGACTGATTCCCTGGGGAGCGGGGGCGGATCGTCTGCGGCTCGCGGCGGGATGGACCACGGCGGCCGTGCTGGGGGCATTCGTGTTTCCGTTGCTGGCGCATTGGGTGTGGGGCGGTGGATGGCTGGCGCAACTGGGCGCAAACTTCGGGCTGGGCGCGGGGTTTCTTGATGGAGGCGGCGCGGGCACCGTGCATGTTCTTGGCGGCGCGAGCGCGCTGGCAGTGGTGTGGATTGCCGGGCCTCGCCGGGGCAAATTCCCCAAGGACGGGCTGGCGACGGCGATGCCGGGCCACAACGCTGCCTACGTGCTGTTCGGCTGCCTGCTGGCGCTGATGGGATGGATGGCATTCAATTCCGCCGGGGCGCTACTTTGGCTCCATGCGGAGCCGGCGGCGCTGGTGGTTACGGCGATCAATACGATGCTGGCCGCTTCCGGCGCGCTGGGGGCAACGCTGGTAGTGACGTGGGTGCGATTCGGGAAGCCGGACGCGAGCCTTTGCGCCAACGGCTGGCTGGCGGGACTGGTTACGTCAAGCGCGTGTGCCGCGCTGGTTCAGCCTGCGGCGGCACTGTTCACAGGCCTGGTGATCGGAATTGCGACGCCGCTGCTGGTGGAAGTGATGGAGCTGGCGCTCTCGATCGATGATCCTTCGGGCGCGATCTCGGTTCATTTCGTGGGCGGGCTGTGGGGCTTGTTCGCAGTGGGAATATTTGCTCCGCAGAAGGGGCAGGTTCTGGCTCAGGTTGTGGGAATCGCCACTCTGCTGGGGATCTTTTTGCCGCTGGTTTACCTGCTCTTCAAGCTGCTCGACCGTTTTGTGACCTTCCGGGTAGACGCAGACGGGGAGCGGCTTGGAATGGATCTGCGCGAGCTGGGAGGCGGCGCGTATCCGGAGTTTGTGATCCACCGGGATGAGTCGTACCACTGAAGTTGGAGATCGACCTGACTACGGCTTGGATGGCGACGGCGGCGCATTGAGCGGGTAGTCGTGGTCAACGGCTTTTCGGAGCTGGGCGACCAGGGACACCTGGGGAGCGTCGAGCCCGTCGGGGAACAGACGCTCCCAGAGCACAGCGCCAAGCGTGCCATCTGAGTTGAGCAACCTGACTTGGAGCAGGTCGTCTGGAGAGCCGACTTCGGTTCCCCCGGAGATGCCGGGCCCCGGCGAGCCTGATCCTGAGGCGCCAGGTCCAGAGCCAGGACCTTGGCCGGGAAACGGCGGGTTGAGCGGGCCGGAACCACCGCCGACGGTGCCGCCAATCTTAGCGGCGGCGATGCGACCTTTGCGGACGATAAACACGAGGTCTGCGTCACTTTTGCGGGTCGTAATCACATAACGCTTCCAGTCCTGGAGTGCATCTTCCACATCGCCAATCGCCTGGCGATCGTCAGGAATGATTCCGGGCGTAAAGGCATCGCTGCCGTCCACGGTTTCGACCCAGATGTAACGCGCATTGCTGAAGGCGGCTGGAACGGCATGTTTCTTCTTTGTCTGGGCAATGAGGAGGGTGGGCAGCAACAGGAGAGCCAAGGCAATACGGCGATCCAATTTCATGCTGGTATCCCGCTTTCTTCTTCCAGGGGCCTGGTAAGTCGAGATATTAATTGGACGGACAGTTCAAGGAGAAGAGAGCCGGGCGGCGTGGTGCATCTTCAGGGATCGACGCCAGATAGAGCGACCTCTTGCAATGGAGCATTAAGTCTCGCATTCTAAAGAGAATGCATGCTTGACACGGTTTACATCATTTTACAGTCTTTAGATCAGAATCGGCGCTACACTTCATCCATCAGCAAGGCTTCAATAGGCCACTGAGTGAATGCGCGGAGTGGCGAGCTCCGCGCTCTTTTTTTGCCTGACGAAGCCCGAGCAATCCCTTCCAGGCAGGAAATCGTCCCCTATCGACGACTTTATTTCACCTCTTTGACATTTGCAGTTTACGGCCGTTCATGAAAATGTAACCGTTATCTCGCGGGCGCAATACAGCATGTCAGAGTGCGCAGTGCCCGCGGATTATCCACAGACTGAGCGCGGACACCTCGAGTTCCGCGCCTTTTTTTGCGCAGAAAACCCTCGCTCATCCAAGCCAGTGATACTCATTTGCGAATCGTCAATCGTTGGATATTTTCCGGTTGACGGACCGTACGATTCGTACTATAGTACGAATCGTATTATGGCAAGCACTTCCACACTCGAGATGGCAATCCTTGGACTCCTGGGGCAGAAGCCTCAATCCGGGTATGACCTGCGCAAGACATTCGCCACGACTGCGATGCGGCATTACAGCGACAGCCCTGGGTCGATTTATCCCGCGCTGCGCCGGTTGGAAAGCCGCGGTTGGATTGCGGGGGCGAATCAGGATGGCGGCGAGGACTCACGAAAGCGGCAGGAGTTTGCGCTGACTGAGGCTGGTAAAGGCGCGCTGATTGCCTGGCTGGACAAAGATGTTAGTCGGGAAGATGTGACTTTTCGAATCGCTGAGATGATGCTGCGTTTTGCGTTCATGGATGGGAACGTTTCGCGTTCCACGACGATACGGTTTTTAGACCAGTTCAGCCGTGAGCTGGGAATTTACGTGGGAGAGCTGCGCGCCAAGTTTGAACAGACCGGCGCACGGGTACCCCTTCACACCGGACTTCTTGCCTTTGAACTGGGGATTAGAGGCATGGAGACGCAACTGGCCTGGGCGCAGGAGGCTCGCGCGCGGCTGACGGAGGCATTGCGATGAAGACGATTCTGAAGCTATTCGGCTGCTGGGTGGCGGTGAGCCTTTCGATGGTAGCGGGGACGATGCCATCGATGATGAGCGGACAAACGCCCGCTGCTCCAGCGAACCCGCTGCACCGGCAATACAAAGATGGTGACAAGCTGGTTTACCAGATGAAAGGCGTCAACGAGGACTGGCATTACACGATTGAGGCGGATGGCGTGGTCAAGCAGGACGCCGCCGGCAAATTCTTCGAGGAGTACCAGTGGACAAAGATGGAGACGGCGGGGCAGCCGCTCCCATTGGCGGCATCAGCCGCGGATTTCCGGCAGCGGATTACGCTCGATCCGAATGAGAACCCGTCAATGCCGGACCTGAGTAAAGTGGATCCCAAGATGATTGGGCCGATCACCGACATGATGACGTTTTACGTGGACCTTTGGCTGGCGAACAAGCTGGGGGCGTTGAGGAAGGCCGGGGATCATTTCTATTTCAGGAACCCCATGCCTGCGTCGTCGTGGGCGGACGGAACGCGCGTGCTGGTGGGAGTGAGCGCGATCGATTTCGACATGACGCTGAAGGCGGTGGATGTGGCTGGGGGAACCGCCCTGCTCGAGGTGAAGCATGTGCCACCTGAGAAGTCCGCGCTGCCGGTGAAAGCCGAATGGACGCAGGTGCCGGTGGGAACCGCTCCGAACAACTGGATGACGGTGAGTAAGACTCCGGAGGGGAAGTTCGATGCGGGCGTGGGAGAAGAGACGTTTACGGATGAGATCACGATCAGCCTTGCCGATGGGCACATAGTGAGTGCGACGATGGATAACCCGGTCAAGACAATTGAGCGCGTCTGCGAGGATGAGGCGCTGACGAAGTGCGGGGCTGCGAAGCCGCATTTGATTCTGAGAAAGATCGAGATCGCGTTGCAGAGCGGCGTGGCTCACTGACTCAAGAATTGAGTGAAACGAAGCCAGAAGCGCGGGTGATAGTCTTTTCGCACTATGCGTGCCCTGGTTTTGTGTTGTTTGGCAGCTTTGCCTGCATTGAGTCAAACCGCGACCGATCAAGCTCCGGAACTCCCCAAAGAGCCGCTG
>JANXQR010000825.1 GCA_025353435.1 Acidobacteriota bacterium
TGAAGCTGCCGTCCTGGCCGAAGGGAATTTCACGAAGCAGGAAATACCGCAGAGCATCGGAGCCAAGCACGGTGTCCACGGTCTCCGCGCGCACAATGTTGCCCAGCGATTTGGACATCTTGGTGTCGTCGAACAGCAGCCAGCCGTTAGCCTTGACCGATTTGGGCGGCGCGATGCCGGCAGCCATCAGGAACGCCGGCCAGTAGACGCAGTGGAAGCGGCTGATTTCCTTGCCGATGAGGTGCATGTCTGCCGGCCAGAACTTCTCGAAGCGCGCCTTGTCGGCGGGGTCGTCAGACCCGTAGCCGAGGGCCGTGATGTAGTTGGCCAGCGCGTCGAACCAGACGTAGACCACGTGCTTCTCGTCGCCGGGAACGGGGATGCCCCACGTGAGCGTAGTGCGGCTGATGGAAACGTCCTGCAACCCACTGCGCACGAAGGAAAGCACCTCGCGCCGCGTGGATTCAGGCTGCATGAAACCGGGGTTGGCTTCGTAGAACTCGAGGAGCTTGCGCTCAAACGCCGAAAGCTTGAAGAAATAGTTTTCTTCGCTCAGGGTCTCGGTGAGGCGCCCGCAGTCAGGACATATCGTGCCGGGAGGGCCATCAACATAGGCTTCGTCGGAGACACAATATTGGCCGGTGTAGGAAGCCTTATAGATGAAGCCCCTGTCCCGCAGCGCCGCGAAAAGGTGCTGCACGCCGCGCTTGTGGCGCTCTTCCGTAGTTCGGATGAAGTCGTCGTAGGTGAGGTCGAGGCGATCCCATAGGCCACGGAATTCGCCCGAGATGTGGGTAGCGAACTCCATCGATGTGCGGCCGGCAAGCTTGGCGGAACGCTCGATCTTCTGGCCGTGTTCGTCAGTGCCAGTGAGGAACCACGTGTCGATGCCGAGAGCGCGCTTGCGGCGAGCGATCACGTCGCACACGATGGTGGAGTAGGCATGGCCCAGGTGCGGCCGCGCATTCACGTAGTAAATGGGCGTGGTGAGGTAAAAACGAGATGCGCTGGAATCGGGCTTGGTCATGGATTAGTGAGTTGGCCCTTATCTGTGAACGACAAAGCCAACTCCTTCATCTTAAGGCATCGGTGTGGATCCAGGTCTTGCATCACTCTGTAGAATTAGCAGCAATCAAGAGGTATAGCAAAGTGCGAATCAAATGCTCTTTTCTCTGCGCCGCCATCCTCTCGATTCCACCTGCCTGCTCAATGCCTGCACACGGCCAATCCGAAAAACCTGCGGTGTGCCAGGTAGAAGATGCGGACGTTTACTTTAGGCCGTCTTGCGTTGTGCAGATTCACCATGGCCATCCCTTCATTAAGAAGAAGTACCTGAAGTACATGACATTCAACGAGTACGGACTGACGGCGTTGTTAGTCCAGTCGTTTGGAGCGATGTATGTCGATCACAACGGTCGTGTAGTCGTCCGCGACGTTGCGCTGATCGACAACGGACCAGACGACTTCCATCATGGGCTAGTGAGAATCATGCACGACGGACAATACGGCTACGCCGATCCATCGGGTCGGATAGTTGTCCCGGAGAAGTATCCCTGCGCCTTTAATCTGACGGACGAATACACGGACATTGGACCACTTGTTTGCGTCGGCTGCCGGACCGAAAAGCAGGGAGAGTATCAGGCATGTCTGGATGGAACGTGGTTTCGGGCTGATCGAGAGGGGCACCTTACTCCCGCTAAATCGCCGCTGGACCAGGCCAACGGAGACGATCCAAAGTGAGATTTCGCAACGTGTTGCTCGGTCTTACACCTGTTAGAATCACCCTTGAAAATCAAGGATTTCTGAGGCCTTCCCAACGTGTATCTCGAATTGCAAAAGCGGCTCGCCGAGCACCTGCGCGGTGTTCTCAAAGCGAAATACGACATTGAACTTGAGAACATTCCGCTGGAGATTCCGCCGGAGCTGAAGTTTGGCGAGCTCGCGACGCCGGTTGCGCTGCAGCTGGCGCGCACGCTGCGCAAAGCCCCCAAGATCATCGCGCAGGAGATTGTGGCCGCACTAGGCTCGGTGGAAGGATTCGCCGGATTCGAGGTCGCTGGCGCCGGCTACATCAACGCCCGCTTCGATCGGGGCACCGGTGTTCGTTTGGTTGTTCACGCCGAAGGCCGCCCGCCGTCTGTGCAGGACCATGTGCTGGTTGAGCACACCAGCATCAATCCAAACAAGGCGGCGCACATCGGGCACCTGCGCAACGCAATTCTCGGCGACACGTTCGTGCGCTTGTTGCGCGCCGCCGGGCACAAGGTCGACGTGCAGAACTACATCGACAACACCGGCGTGCAGGTGGCGGATGTAGTTGTGGGGTTTCTGCATGTCGAGGGCAAGTCGCTGGGCGACGTAAAAGCGCTGCTAAGGGATCTGGAGCAGCGCGGCGAGCGCATCGACTACTACTGCTGGGATCTGTATGCGCGCACGTCGAAGTGGTATTCCGAGGGAACCTCAGAGGAGACAGAAGCGCGCAAGCGCCTGCGCTACGCCACGCTCCACGAGATTGAGCAAGGCGGCAACGAGACGGCCGAAGTTGCGGAGCTGATTTCGACGGCGGTGTTGCGGCGGCACCTGGAGACCATGCTGCGCCTCGATATCGAATACGATTTCCTGCCGCGCGAGAGCGAGATTCTGCACCTGAAGTTCTGGGAATTGGCGTTCGAGCAGTTGAAGCAGACGGGCGTTTTGTATTTAGAGACCGAAGGCAAGAACAAGGGTTGCTGGGTGATGACGCGTCCGAAATCTTCGGCTGAACAAGACCAGAACGAAGACGGCACAAAGGCCCTGGATGAAGATGCGAAAGTGATTGTGCGCTCCAATGACACCGTGACCTACGTGGGCAAGGACATCGCGTATCACCTGTGGAAGTTCGGCCTGCTGGGACGCGACTTCGGCTACAAACCGTTCTTTACTTATCCGAATCACGAGTGCTGGATTTCGACCCAGCACGGCGTTGAACCGCATCCGCAATTCGGAGGCGCACAGGCCATCTACAACGTGATTGATGCGCGGCAGAGCGATCCCCAGGCCAACGTGATCCAGGCGCTGCGCGGCATGGGCCACACCGACAAGGCCGACCACTACACACACTTCAGCTACGAGATGGTCGCGCTCACGCCTTCCTACGCGGTTCAGCTTGGCTACCAACTCTCTGAAGAGGACCGTGCCAAGCCCTACATCGAAATCAGCGGCCGCAAGGGCTTCGGCGTCAAGGCCGACGACCTCATGGACCTCATGATTACTGCTGCGAAATCCGAAGTCGCCAAGCGTCATTCCGACTGGGATGAAGAACAGACGCACGCAGTGGCATCCAAAATCGCGATTGGCGCGCTGCGCTATTACATGCTGCGATTCACGCGCAATTCGGTCATCGCCTTCGATCAGGACATGGCGCTTTCACCGGAAGGCGAAACCGGCCCGTATCTTCTTTACGCTACCGCGCGCATTCGAAGCATCTTTCGCAAGGCAGGGATCACGGCCGTTGCTGCTCTCGAGCAATTCGCGAATCTCGGACCCGAGGTCGTCGCCAATTATTTATCAGGCGAGGACGCAGAAGACATCTGGACGCTTTGGCTGCGCGCGGGAAGACGGTCAATGGTGCTTGACCAGTGCATTGCCACCTCGGAGCCAGCGTATCTTGCCAAGCACGCCTTTCAACTCGCGCAGGACTTCAGCAATTTCTATCACCACCACCACATCCTCACGGAAGAAGATCCGGCGCGTAAGACGCTCCTCCTGGCCACGGCGGCGGTCACTCTTCGCGAACTGACCACGGTGTTGAGTTGGCTTGGGATCGAGAGCCCCGAAGCGATGTAGGTATGCTCGCGACGGCGTGTTTTCGCGCACATTCCGCGCACCGAGTGTGGGTGTACAGTCCGCGACAGGTGCCCTATGACTACCGCTACCCTTCTGGAGAACTCCCTGCTTACCATCCAAAATATTGCCGATAAGCTCGGGCTTGACCCTGAGCATTACGAGACTATTGGCCGCTACGGCGCCAAGCTGAACCTCAACCTGTTGAGTGATCCAGCCTTTCCAATTCGTGGCAAGTTCATCCTGGTCACGGCCACCACGCCAACGACTTCGGGCGAAGGCAAGACCGTAGTTTCGATTGGCCTGGCCCAGGGGCTGGAACGGATCGGACGCAAAGCCATTGTCACGTCGCGCGAGCCGTCACTGGGGCCTGTGTTTGGTCTGAAGGGCGGTGCGGCCGGCGGCGGGAAATCCCAAGTCGAGCCAAGTCAGAAGATCAATTTGCACTTTCACGGGGATTTTCACGCCATCACTTCCGCGCACAACCTGCTGGCTGCCATGATCGATGCGCACCTGTTTCATGGAAATGCACTCGATCTCGATCCGGCTCAAATCACCTGGCCACGCGCACTGGATATGAACGATCGCGCATTGCGGCGCGTGACCTTGAGCGTAGGGGATAAGACAGGCGATGGAGCGAACCGCCTCAGCGGGTTTGTGATCACTGCGGCTTCAGAGATCATGGCGATTCTTGCGCTAACTTCGGGCCGCGACGATCTTCGCAAACGGCTCGACTCAATCGTGATCGGCGTATCACAGGCAGGTCGGCCAGTGACGGCCCACCATATCGGCGCCACCGGCGGAATGATGGCGCTGCTCGCTGAAGCCATTCTGCCAAATCTTGTTCAGACTACGGAGGGAACGCCTGCCCTTGTCCATGCCGGCCCGTTCGGAAATATTGCGCACGGAACCAGCAGCATCCTCTCGCAGCAAATGGGGCTGAGGCTGGCGGACTACGTGGTAAACGAGTGCGGGTTTGCGGCGGACCTGGGCGCGGAGAAGTATTTCGACATTGTGATGCGGACGTCAGGAATCAAGCCCGCGGTTGCAGTTCTTGTAACAACGGTGCAAAGCCTGAAGGCCCAGGGAGAGGGCTCGCTCGGCGCAGGATTTCCGAACCTCGCGCACCACATTGCCACAGTCGCGAATTTCGGAGTGCCTGTTGTTGTGGCCATCAACCGCTTTCCCGCAGATACGCCTGAGGAGTTGGAAGCGATTGCGATGGAGTGCATGGAGCATGGGGTTCCCTGCGCACTGGTGGAGGCCTTCGCCAAAGGAGGCGAGGGTGCGGCAGAGCTGGCGCGGAAGGTGGTAGCGGCCATCGACGAAAATCCGGATGCGCACGCGAAGCCGATTTACGCGCTGGAGGATTCCCTCGAAGACAAGATCCGCACGGTAGCGATGCGCGTGTATGGCGCGGCAGGTGCAGCTTTCAGCGAGACCACCAAGGTCAAACTGGAGCGCTTTGCTCAGTGGGGATTCGGCGCGTTGCCTGTATGCATTGCGAAGACCCAATACTCACTGTCGGACGATCCAAAGCGCATGGGCGCGCCGACAGGCTGGATGCTGAATGTGCGCGATGTTTCGCTCTCGGCCGGTGCCGGTTTTGTGGTGGCGATTGCAGGCAACATGATGCTGATGCCCGGCTTGCCGAGCCATCCGCGGGCGTTCGAAATCGACGTCGATGCCGACGGAGATATCTTTGGCGTTTAGCGCAGCAACTAGCTGGGAAGTTCTGTGCCGGAGCGCTCGAGAAGTGCGGCAACGCAGTCTTCAATCGACATCCGCTGCGCACTGCGATCAAGAAGATAGAGTTGGTAGCGCATCTGATCAGCAGCGTGCTGCTTCTCCTGCGCATTAGGAATTCTGGCAGAACGGCTGTGAATTAAGACGCTAGGGTCGTGAACGTTAAGCCCGCCTGATGCCTCGGTTGCGGATTTGTGACTGGGCGATGGTGATGTCGTCTTCAAGGTCATGGCTCTACCCTCCGCTGGGATTTCAATGTTCGGTTACTTGGTGACCAAAGTCACCGTTGCTTTGTGATACCACACCCTCGGTGACAATTCCATGAGGATGGCATAAGGAAAGCCTGGCCTCACGATTTCCTTCTTTGGCGCCTGATTGAGGTCAGGCTGAATTTGAAGTCAATTTTGCAATCGCGTTAGGCGGAGTAGCTGCGCACCCATTCGAGAATCGAACGCACGGCAACGCCGCTGGGACCCTTCGCAATGTAGGGCCGGTTCTCCTCAATCCATGCCATGGCCGCAATGTCGAGATGAATCCAGGGCGTGTCCTCGGCGAACACCTTGAGAAACTCAGCCGCGGTAATGGCGCCGCCGTAGCGTCCCCCGGTGTTCTTGATATCGCCGATATCTGACTTGATCATTTCTGCGTACTCGTCCCCGAGCGGCAAACGCCAAAACTTCTCGCCGGAAGTTTCGAGGGCCGTATTGAATTTGGCGAATGTGTCGTCATCGTTTGAGAAAGCGCCCGCGTTCACCGTGCCCAGTGCCACCGCAACCGCGCCAGTGAGCGTGGCGGCATCAATGAGGTGGGTGGCGCCGAGTTGGCGTGCGTAGGCAATGCCATCGGCAAGCACCAGTCGGCCTTCCGCATCGGTGTTGATGATCTCAATGGTCTTCCCAGACATCGCGGTCTGCACATCGCCAGGCTTTTGCGCCTTGCCGTCGGGCATGTTCTCGCTGGCACAAATAATGCCTATCACGCGTACCTTCGGCTTGAGCAGGGCGATGGCGCGCATGGCGCCGGCCATGGCAGCGCCGCCGGCCATGTCATATTTCATCTTCTCCATGTTGTCGCCGGGTTTGATGGAGATGCCGCCGGTGTCGAAGGTAATTCCCTTCCCCACCAGCCCCAGCACTGGACCGCCCTTCACGCCCTTAGGCTCATAACGCATGACGATGAGCGCGGGGGGCTCTTCCGAGCCTTGGGAGACGCTCCAAAAGGCTCCCATCTTGAGCTCCTTGATCTTCTTGGTCGAGTGCACTTCGCATGCAAGGCCAACTTCCTTTGACATCGCGGCAGCGCGCTTGCCGAATTCGGTGGGGGTGAGCTTGTTGCCGGGCTCATTCACCAACACGCGCGCAAAGTTTTGGCTTTCGCCAACGATAACGCCTTCCTTGAATGCTGCTTTTTCAGCGGCTTTATCAGCAGTCGGCGGTGCCGCCACAGTAAATGACTGCACACTCAGATCCTGGCGATCGCTGCGATACGTGTCGGGATCGTAGTCGCCGATAAATGCGCCCTCGACAGCTGAGCGAGAGCAGGGACCAGGCGGCAAGGAATCGGACTCCGGCAGCGCGAAAACCAGCTCGCGAATTCCGCGCGGCTTGGTAAATCGAACCGCCGTCCCCGCCGCATTGCGTACGGAATGTACCGTCGCTTTGGCCTGTTTGCCAAGGCCGACAATCAACAGGCGTTTCGCCTTGACGCCGGCTGGAGCGTGAAACAAAAGCGTCTCGTTGGCGCCAGCCTTGAATTCGCCGCTCGCCAAGACCGCAGCGGCAGATGCCGTGACGGCAGCGTTGGAGGTCAGCAACTGCGGGATGGGCTTGGCGTCCGGGCCCTTTTCCGTTTGGGTGTCGACGGCGAGAACAGCCAGCAACTCGGTTTCGATATCAGGGAGGTCAGTAAAGGAGAGCTCGGTCCGCATGGAACCATTATTTCACCCAGAGCGGGCGCGATCGGTCCGATTCGAGAAGAGTCTAGAGGCTTTCGAGAACGTCGGCGACCAGCGCCCGCGCAAATTCGCGTGAGAGGCGTTCTTCGGCCGCCGGGCTTTCATCAAGGAAGGTTGGCAGGTTGGTGGTCGACTGATACTGCTGACGGAATACGTAGTTCTTGTTTTCGTAGAGGACGCGGCCGTCGTGAGCAGTGAGAGTAACCGAGGCCACGATGGTGATGAGAAAGCTGGAGGATTGCTGCGTGGTGGTGTTGTAAGTGAGTGGCGCAACCGTCTGCTGCAGGATCGTGCCGCGAAGGACGGCGTCAAAATCTCCCGAGGTCGAAGGAGTGACACGCAGTTTGGTGCGGGTAGCGAATTCGCGAATCACCGCCTCCGTCACCAGTGCTTCCGTGTGGTAGGCCTCGGTGCGGGTAGAAAAAACGGGAACCGAAAGTGTG
>JANXQR010000865.1 GCA_025353435.1 Acidobacteriota bacterium
CGGTGTCCGGGAATCGGGATGTGATTGCCGAGGAAGAAATCCAGGTTGAAATTCAGCAGCGGGTGCTGGGGGTGTTTCCGAACTTTTATACGAGCTACGACTGGAATGCGAGTCCGCTTGGAAAGAAGCAGAAGTTCGAGCTCGCCTATCATGCGATGACCGATCCGATGGCGTTTGCAGGGGCCGGGGTGCTGGCTGCTTATGAACATCTCAACCAGGTTTATCCCGCGTATGAATACGGCTTCGAGGGATATAACCATCGGTTTTGGGCGGAGTACGGCAACGACGCAATCAGCCGGATGATTACGAGTGCGGCGCTTCCATCGCTGTTTCACCAGGATCCACGGTACTTTTACAAGGGCACGGGAAGCGTTCGTCAGCGAGCGCAGTACGCCATTGTTTCAGTGGTGGTGTGTCGCGGCGATAACGGCAAGCGGCAGTTCAATTTCTCGCGCATTCTGGGGACGTTTGCTGCTGGAGCGATTTCCAATCTTTACTATCCGAGTGCGAATCGTGGAGCGAGCCTGGTTCTCACCACCGGTCTGATTCAGACGGCGGGAAACATTGGAAATAATCTGATGCGGGAGTTTTTGTACAAGCGGATCAGCAACCAAAGTAAGAATGGCGGGAACTGAATTCTGAAAGAGTGGGAAATCGCGCGTGAGGGCCATGCGATAACCGAAAGGTAACTGACGAGTGGGGGGTTATGCTCTCGGAACAATGAATCGCAGCACAATGACAGCCTCAAAAGGTGTTTGACGAGGACTGCGCCGGGTAGTCCAGCCAGGGATGCGACTCCCTCACTTGTTCAATCCAGCTTGCCGGTAACCAAAGGTGGCCTCCAAAGCTGTCCGAGTCCCGTAAGCAATGGACAAACCATCTATGCGACTCGGGAAGGATTACCCACTCATCGCGATTTGTCCCAACAGCATCTGCCGGACTACCGCCGGGGTCTTCATTGAGTAGAGCGAGATACGTTTCCGCCGTATCACCTCTTTGAAGGGACAGGATCGGATACTTGCCAAAGTGCCGGTGAAAGTACGCCACAGGCTCAGGATGGAGCACGATGAAGTGAGCCGCATTGTCGCTCGAAAGGGCAAGCAATTCTTGAACTAGTCGCGCAAATTCTCGGGTGCAGATCGCAGCATCATCGAAACTGAGAACTTCAAGAACGGTGGATTCGCGCCTACTGTCTATGTAGCGACAGGTTCTTGCCTCTAGAATAAGTTGCTTTGCTGCTACATCATCTCTTATCCAGCGCACAACAGCATTCTACCTCGCATGCCTAAAATATTGGTTCCGGTCGTGTGGTGGGCAACTCGTCACATTGCCGAACCGTCGCCCAGAACTGGGTTAGATAAGAGTCGGTGGGGCAGTAATTTGCCCGCGACTGAGGGACGCGCCCGTTCAGTGGCCCACAACAATCTGGTGGGGTGCTTGGCCCCGAAGTGGTCGTACCCGGACTCGGAGTCTGGTTCTTTGCCGGTGCGAATCGATGTGTGGGGCGGAAACTTCGCGGCTGGGGCAGTGTCAAAGATGCGTCTGGCAGTCGAATTGAAGCCGGGACTCGCATCGTATCGATATCCCCGGTCCCCAAATGCGAGGGACCGGGGGCACCCTCAGCCTAGTTGGGAAAGATCATCGGGATCGTGACCACTCGCCGAACTTCAGTTAGCCGCGGATGACGGTGTCGATGACTTCCTGATCGGCGTTGACTAGCGTGATTGCCAATGGCATTTGGCCGAAGGCGTGGGTGCTGCAGCTGAGGCATGGGTCGAAGGTGCGGACGACTGCTTCAACGCGATTGAGAATGCCTTCAGTGAACTTTCCATCCTTGACGTAGTGGCGTGCGGCCTGGAGGACGCCTTTGTTCATGGCGTGGTTGTTCTGGCCGGTGGCGATGACGAGGTTGGCCCAGGTGATGAGTCCGTTCTCGTCAACCTTGTAGTGGTGGTGGAGCGTGCCGCGCGGAGCTTCAGCCTGGCCTGCGCCCTCGAGGCGATTGACGCCGGCGGTGGCGCGGACATGCTTGTCGAGGATGAGTGGGTCGGTGAGGATCAGCTCGATTTTTTCGATGCCGTAGAGGATGTCGATCAGGCGCGCGTGGTGGTAGTGGAAGGAGCTTTGCACGGGGCCGGCGGCGAGTTGCTTGAATTCCAC
>JANXQR010000348.1 GCA_025353435.1 Acidobacteriota bacterium
CGCCGCATTGTCGATCAGGTTCGTCCACACCTGGCTCAGTGCCGACCCCCGCGTCGCAATCGTCGCCGGCGACGCCCCAAAGAATTTCTCCACCTTGATCTGCTTGATCCGCAGTTTGTGTCCCAGAATGGTCAGCGTACTCTGCAAGCTGTCGTGGACATCCAATTCCTTCGACGGTGTCTTCTCGTCGTATGCAAACTTCTTGACCGCCATCACAAGGTCGGAGATGCGTCCAATGCTGTCCTCGATTGCGCACACCTGCGACACGCTCGACACAAGCGCTCCCAGCCAATTCAGCGCGTCTGAAAACGACTCCGGATCAAAGTACTCCTGTGCGCAACCGAGTTCGTGCGAATCAAATCCCATCGCCACCAGTGCTGGCCCAATCGTGTATGCATTTTTCACGCCCGCATTGGCCAGCCATTCGCTCAGCGCCTCTTCGGCGTCTGCCTGTTCCACGCTGCTCATCGCCGCCATGCGGCAGCTGCTCACGGTGTGTTTCAGCAGGCCCGTCATGCAATTCAGCTGCTCCATCGTTTTTGGCCGCTGGCTGATGCGCAGTCCAACCTCCTGCAAACGCAGCAGATTCTCGCGCAGCAGCGCCGCGGAGCGCTTCGCCGCAGACCCAGGGTTATGTAATTCGTGCATCAGCCCCGCAGCCAGCGTTCCCAGCGTCACCAACTTCTCGCGGTGCAGCGCCTCCACCTGGTAGGCCTGCATGCGCGCGGTCATGTCCTTCGTAATCATGGCCCGCACGGACGGGCAGCATGCCATCATGTTCCAAAACTGTTCTTCACTGAACCGCGCCACCACCGTTGGCTCGATCGCTTGAACCAGAAATGTCGAATTCCTCTTGCCATGCATCAGCGGAGTTTCGCCAAATCCCTCGCCCGCCTCGGCAAAGCCCACCGTGCTCAGGGTGCCGTCCTGCTCAGGCCGGTCCGCCTGCAGCTTTCCCTCAAGCACCAGGGAATAACGCAACGGCGAATCTCCCGGCGCCGTCAGCGTCATGCCCTTGCCCAGCCGCACCAGTTCCACCGTCTCCACGCCGCGCCACGAGTCCAAATCAGATGCGGCAAATGCAGGAAAGCTCCGCAGCTTGCCCGCAATCTCAGCGAAAGCTACAGCTTTCACTTCCGGTTGTTCGTTTTCCGTCAATGTTTTCGCGCCCTCGAGCATGCCGCGACCTCATCCCAATCTGTAGTTCTGTAACCTATTCCCCGCATCTAGAAAGCCGCTAAATACTGATGCACAAACTGCACCGCGATCGATCCCTCACCAACCGCCGAGGCCACGCGCTTAATTGACCCATGCCGCACGTCCCCGGCTACAAACACACCGGGCACGCTTGATTCCAGCAGAAAAGGCTCCCGCGTCTCGCGCCACTGCGCCGGAAGTTTTCCATCCACCCGCAAATCCGGCCCCGCAAGCAGAAACCCCTTCTCATCCTTGAGAACTTCCGTCGGCAACCAATCAGTCCTTGGTGCTGCTCCAATAAATACAAAAAGCGAACTTGCCAGAACGTCTTCTTCCCCGTCCGGGCCCTTCAACCTCAAGCCTTCCAGATGCTCCTCGCCCCTGGCTTCCAATACCTGCGTTCCGGGTCTCACCTCAATATTCGATGTGTGACCGATCTCATCGATCAAATATTTTGACATCGTGGCCGTCAAACTCTGGCCGCGCACCAAAATCATCACCCTATGGGCATATTTCGCAAAATGCAGCGCCGCCTGCCCAGCGGAATTCGCTCCCCCCACCACGTAGACATCCTCGTCCTTGCACGATGGAGCTTCCACCAGGGCCGCTCCATAGTAGATTCCCCGCCCTGTCAGCCGTTCGGCCCCCGGCACATCCAGCTTGCGATATTGCACCCCAGGGCAAAGCAGCACTACATGGCTCGAAACCTCGCGCCCGTCCCCCATCTGGATAAACCGGTACTGCCCATCGATCCGCAATCCCGCCGCTCGCTGCGTAATGAACTCGGTTCCGAACCGCGTCGCCTGAATCAACGCCCGCCGCCCC
>JANXQR010000088.1 GCA_025353435.1 Acidobacteriota bacterium
CCCTTTCAGGATCCTGCCGCGCCGGCCTTCAATTCTCCCCTCCTCATGTTTGCTCCTGGCTTTTGGGTATGCTAATCTTGGGTTCTGTGCCGTGGTGTATGCGGAGAGAAAGTGTGCCCGCGCAAACTATGGTTTCCAGAGCAGTTTCAAGGGGTACGGCGGTTCCATAAACCAAGCTAAGAACCGCTTGAAGGGCTGGCGTAGCTCAGGGGTAGAGCTTCTGATTTGTAATCAGAGGGTCGGGGGTTCAAATCCCTCCGCCAGCTCCACGCTTTGAGGCTCTGGATCCCAAACGGCAAGGCTGGTTTTGCCGGCTCTTTTTGTTTGAGCCGGGCCTGTCCTCTGCGGTGACCCCTCTGAGGTGCATGCTCCGAAAAGCCGGACAATTCCGGAAATTCCGGAAGGTCTCGGACGGAGGTTGGTGCGCTGAAAGCGGGCTTTCAGTACGTCAGGTTAAGGAATGTGTCGGGGCCCCCGCGGACAGGTCTTCGTCCGTGGGATGTTAGTGCACAGGTGGCCGAGTGGTTAATGGCAGCAGACTGTAAATCTGCCACTCAACGAGTTACGGAGGTTCGAATCCTCCCCTGTGCACCAGATTTTGAGGGACGGGACGATGCGCTGGCCGCTAAATTTGGCAACAGAGGCGGCAAAGCGACGGGAAGAACGACTTGGGTCGAGCGGGTCGGAGCTGGAGCGGAAATATCGGATCGCTCTAGCCTTGTATGTTGTGTTGGCAGTGCTGGTGTGGTTTACGATTGGCGAGGGCAAAGTATCGATTTTCGGCAGGATGATCGAGATTCGGTGGGTTCCAATCTTCATCATCGCAACGTTTGCCTTCCGGACGGTCATGGCGATGCAAGCAGACCGAGTCCGGCGCAGCAAGTAGGGTATTGAAGGGCCGAAGCGGCATGAAGTCAAATGTTTTGACATTAGTGCACTGCAGGCAAGAAGTTGTTAAGAGCGCTGATGTAGCTCAGTTGGTAGAGCACTCCCTTGGTAAGGGAGAGGTCACCGGTTCAAACCCGGTCATCAGCTCCAGAATTTCAGCTCTCATTCTGAGGGCAAAGGCTGTTTTTCGCGGGAGTAACTCAGTGGTAGAGTCACAGCCTTCCAAGCTGTTGGTCGCCGGTTCGATCCCGGTCTCCCGCTCCAAGATCGAGACGGTTGTCGTTTCCAGAGGGTAGCGGACGTGGGCAAGTTGTTTGAACAGGCGGGAATCGCCGTCACCGACCAGCAGGGATACACGAAACTGCACGCGCTGATCGATGCGGCCTTCGATGCGCGGGACGTGGACCAGTTTCTGAGCCGTGTAGTGGGTTCCAAGCTTCGGATTCGCGACTATGAGACGGTTCTCAAGCGCGGCTATCTCGGCAAGGAAGCGATCGCCCTCTACAGCTCACTGCCGGTTTCGGATCAGGGATTGACCCGCGAGCGGTATCTGTGGCTGGTGGAGCAAGTGCCAAAAGAACTGCGGGCGCGGTATTTCAAGGCGTACGCGTACTACTGAGAGTTCGGGGATTGAAGTTCGTGGAATCCCCGGTCCCCAAGTGCTAGGGACCGGGGGCACCCAAATATCAAGGACTTTGAAAAACAAGGACTTTGAAAAACAAGGATTTTGAAAAGCAGGGATTTTGAATAAGTTCAACGGAAGGGACAGATAGGGCAATGGCGAAGGAAAAATTTGATCGTTCGAAGCCACATTGCAACGTGGGAACGATTGGACACATCGATCACGGCAAGACGACGTTGACGGCGGCAATCACCAAGGTATTGCAGAAGCACAACCCGAAGAATACGTATCGTTCG